>NZ_JAPEMT010000007.1 GCF_026342435.1 Streptomyces sp. NBC_00237
CGCCGAACTTCTGACTGGCCTGGAGTTGTTCGAGCAGACGGTCACGGTCGTCGTTGTGCTGCTTGACCAGCTCGCCGCGTTCCTTGTTGTGCTGCTCGATCAGGCTGTTGCGATCGTTCAGGTGCTCTTGGATCAGGTCCTTCCGCTCCTGCTTGGCCTCCGAGACCCGTGCAGTCGCGGCTTCCGCCTCTGCCTTGTGCTGAGCAGTCTCCGTCTGGAGCTCTTGGACGCGTTCCCTGGTGGTCCGCTCGATGGTCTCGACATCCTTTTGGGCGGCGGCGACCTTCTCCTTCGCGTCCTTTTGGGCGGCGGCGATCTGTTCGGTGGCGCCCTTCTCGAACTGGACCCGGTGCTCTTCGATCCGTTCTTCGGCCGCCGTCCGGGCCGCTTCGATCTCGCCGTTCGTCTCGGTCCTGATCTGCTCGATCTCCGCGCGGGTGCGTTCCTCTACCTCTTCCACACGCTTGTCCGCAGCGGCAACGGCCGCCGCGGATGCGTGCTCGGTAGCCTGTTGGGCCCGCACGGAGACGGCAGCCAGGGCGAACATCGACACAGCGGCGGCCAACGCCTCTTCCTTCTGGGCGTCGGCTTGCCCACGGAGTTCGTCGGCCTCAGTCGCGGCTTCCTGGGCCTCTTCGAGGAGCCCCTGCAGACGCTCTTGCTCCGACTCAGCAGCAAGCCGTAGCTCAAGCTCGGTGCCGTACTTCGTTTCCGCCTCAGCGACTCGGAGTTGGGCAGCCGCCTGTGCGTTGGCGACCTGCACGCTCGCCAACTCCGGATCGCCCGCAGCTGCGACCGCCGCACGATGCTGGGGGAGGACTTCGAGGAGTTGAGTCATCAGGGACCGGAGACTGGTTTCCGTGACCTGAGCTTCAGCCAGCGCCGCGCTGTGGGGCAGCGAGGACAGATCGTCGGGCACGACATGCCCAGCGGGCTTGCCCCGTTCGTCCTTGCCGTTGGCCTCACGCCACCGCAGAGCCTTCAGCGACGTGTGGTCTGGGTCATCGCAGTATTTCGCCCGCGCTCCCGACTTGCCGGGCTCCCTTGCCTTCACCGGGCGGCTACAGCCGGCGGGGAACGCGCAGAGACGAACGGCGGTGGTGTCCTCGCTGGTCTGGTCGGTCATTGCTGTTTCTTCCTAGGCGGTCTTGCGTGCGGGCAGGGCGATGACGGCGGCTTCCTTGGCGGATTCGAGCGCCACGGTGAAGGCGTCGGCGACGGCGGCGGCCTTGCCGGTCATACCTTCGATCTCGGCAACGGCGAGGTCGTCGCGTGCAGTGCGGGCGAGGAAGTCGAGGACGTCGTCACTGCCGTCGGTCAGTGCTTGGATCTGCTGCAACTCGCGGTAGCGGTCATCCGCTTTCGCCACCTGCTCGGCGTACGACTCCAGGGCCGTGACCCGCCGGGTGATCCCGTCGAGGCTCGCCCGCAGGGCCCGGCGCCGGGTGTTGAGCAGCGCGGTCACCTTGCCCCCTTCGGGGTTGGCAGGCTCGGCCTTCACCAGCCGGGTGTACTCCCGCAGAGCCTCCGCGATCTCCCACTCCTGACGGGGGAGGGACACCTCATTGTGCTGCCGGTCGATGAGGTCGAATCGGTGCACCGCCGAGGTGCGTACAGCCTTCTTCGCCTGCTGAGCACGGGCGAGGAGGGTGCGGGCGTCGTCGTTCAGTTCCCCGGGCCGGACACACCGACTCCGAAGTTCGGCCAGCCGGCGCGCCGACTTGTTCCGCGAGGCTGCGTCCGCCGCGTACCCCCACGCCATGAACGCGAGGGCCGCGGCCCCGAACGGCCAGGCGTAGACGAGGGCCGCGTGAACGTAGTCGAAGCCGTCCTGCATTGTTCGTCCGATGAGGTCGTTCATGGTGTCCCCGCCGTCGTGGGGGCTCGGCTTGTACCACTCGGTTTCCCCAGTGATCCAGGCTCCGCCCGCGAGGGCGGCGACGGCGGCACCGGGTCGGAGCAGACGCGGAGCCGTGGCCCACCAGACGCTCATCTCGCCGTCGCTGTACGAGCGGGGATGCTGTTCGGCTCGCTCCAGGAGGGCCCGGTCCTTCTTCCCCAGCTCCGGGTCCATCACCGTGACGGCGGCCAGGCGCGGTGACGGCGGCGGTTTCTTTTTCACCCTCGGATTCCTCCCCTTGCACTCGGCGGTGCCCAGGCGCCTCACGGTCTCACGTAGCACCGACAGGAAACCGGCTCCCGGCGGAGCGTCCGTACCGCTCCGACTCCGGAGTGTAGTCTATTCCGTTTCAAGATCGCAATGCAATGAAACGAAATGTAATGCAATGAAACGTAATGAAATTGAATCTATACCGGGTCTGATCAGGAACGATGCGACACGCGGCGATCTGAGTGCGACATTACGTTTCAGGGTAGGGGACTACACATACGAAACCAGACACCCGGAGAACGGCGCAGGGCGAAGAACGCCATCGCCGCTTGTTGCCGCTGTCTTTTCGTCCGGGCACCACCGCGAGCCCGCGCCGGAAATCCGCGCCGGGAGGGGGTGAGCGGAGAATCGCTCTCACAGAACCGTTAGGCAGTCGAAATACCCGTCCGGGCGACACCGTCCGCCCTCACCCGGTGCCTGATTTCCTATACCGTCTCCTTAGCGGAAATCAGAAACAGCGCGCTTGCAGACGCCTACAACAGGCGCTGACAACTACCGGAGGGGGCGGCGATGCCGGAGCGAGGCGAGGCCGAGGAGCCGGGCCGGTCGGCCGAGGAGGTTCAGCGACTGCTGGAGGTCGAGGCCGAGCGCCGCGGCGTCAGCGGCCCCGAACTGCTCGACCAGCTCGCCCGCGAGGGTCGGTCCACCCGGCCTGGTCGACACCGACCCGCAGGGCGACCTCACCGGGTGGACCACCACGGGGTCGACCGCGCGGGCATTGCCCGGGGCGGCGAGGAGAAGACCGTGTCCGTCCAGCCCCTGGTATCGCCCGAGCTGTTCGGTGGCGGACCGGTGGCGGTCCTGGACGGCGCCGAGGGGGCCGTCCTCATGGGCCCGCTGAACAGCGGGAAGACCAGCGCCGTCGACCTGGCCCGGGCTCAACTGGACGCCGCTGGCATCGCGTACGAGGAGCTGGCCGTCACGGATGACTTCGGCGTCCAGCGCGTCAAGTTCACCGTCGAGCGACCGGAGGCGGACGACAAGTGACGGAGCCGCGTGGTCCTGGCCTCCAGCGAATCCTTCGACGGAAGGACTGGTTCCCGCCCGACGTGAGGGTGCTGGGGTCGGCCGACAGCACCACCGAAGGCGCCCAGCCCAGCGGTGTTCCGTGGAGTTTCATCCTCACCGTTCAACGCCGGCGTGGGATGGCGAGCGTCACCGGCCTGGTCTTCGCCAGGCGAGGGGATACACGCACCACACTGCGGGAGACGGTGGTCCAGCACTTCTTCCCCGACGAGAACCCGCCGATCCTCTCCTTCTGGCTGGAACCTGACCGCCTGAGTGAGGAAGACGTTCCAGCGCCCGACGAGGAGAGCGGCTGATGACCGACCGGCTGATGCCGTACGGCCGGTGGTGCATGGAGGCCGACGCGGCGGACGCCCAGCACGAGGACTTGGTCCCGCTCGCCGAGCTGCCTGGCCTGGCATCCGGCCGGGCGAGCCTGAGCCGGGCGCTGGAGCTTCTGCAGGAGGCCCCCAGCCGGCCCGCCGCTCTGGACGAGGCCCGCGAGACGATCCGAACGGCCCTGGATCAGGTGCCCCAGACCAGCCGTGACCAGCACTGTCACGAGTTCCGGTGGCGGTCGGGGGACACTCCGGTGTGCTCGGTGAAGACCTGCGGGCGGTGTGCCCCGATCCGGGCCGTCCGCGACCGGCAGGGCGCGAGGTGACCGCCCCGTACACCCGGGCGGAGGCCGGGCGGGACCGGCTGGACGAGCAGATCGCCACGGTCGCCGGGAACGTGCAGCGTCTCACCGAGGAGATCGCCGCCGAGGCCGCCGAGCTGGGTCGACTGGCCGCAGCCGGGGCGCCGTTGAGCGCGCAGGCCCGGAAGCTGACGGCCTGCCTAGAAGGCGTCGCCCGGGGTGCCGCACGGCACGATGCCCTGACCGACGCGGTGAAGCTGGTGTACGTCAGACCGGACGTACCAGCGGATGCTCCCACCACAGTTCTCCCTCTCCCCTCCCCGTCGGACGAGCCCTTCCGGGGGGACCGCTTGATCCGGCTGACCGCCGCGGAAGTGCAGGAAAAGATGCGCACCCTGAACAACGGCACCCCGGGCACGGAAGGCACGGGCAGGTGAGCCAGACCTACGAGCAGGCCCGCCCTCAGAAGTGGGGGCCTGAGGCCGAAGCGGTCAAGACCCGGGTCCACGCCGCACTGCGGCACGGCCGTGGCATCGCCGTCTTCCCGCTGGTGGAACTGCTGCTGGAGGGCGAGGAGTTCGACCTGACCGGCCTGCCGGAAGGACGACGTCGGCTGGAGGTCGGATTCGCCTACCGCGCCGGTCGGATGGACGTCGAGACCTTCCCCGCCACGCTGCCGTCCGACCCGGGCGAAGCCGTGCTGGTTTACCGAGCCCAGCCGCTCAACGGCACCCCGGACCCCGTCGCCAAGTTGCTGGACGCGCTGAAGGTGATGACCCGGGCGTCCGGCACGGGCGCCGAGGCCGTCCACCAGGCCGCTCAGGACGCGGCGGCAGCCGTACGCGCCATGCTCTCGCCGACCCGCCCCAAACGGAAGTAAGACCCGGAGGCCCCTGCCGTGACCAGCACTGACATCGCCCTTCCGCCGTCTCGCCCCATTGCCCGGCAGATGGAGACGGTGACCACCAGGACCGGAATGCGCCTGTCGGCGTCCGCTGCCAAGTGGTTCGAGAAGAGCGTCCCGCGGTCGAGCCGGGACGCGCGGGCCTGGCGCTGGCAGGAGTACGCGCAGTGGTGCAGCGACGTTGACTGGCACACCGCCGAGCGCGGCGCCGTGGCGTCGTTCATCGCAGCCCTGGCCGACCGGGGGCACCCGGTCAAGACGCTGCAAGCGATGTCGGGCACCCTGCGCGGGATGCGCGCGCTGGATGGATCGCCGCTGGACGCCGAGGAGTTGAAGGCGATTGAGGGCGTCATCCGGGGACGCGCCAAGCACGAGGCGAAGGGGCTCGGGGGCGTCCGTCCCGGCCCGCTGAAGGCGGACGGCGTGACCCCGGAAGACCTGCGGCGCATGGTCGCCACCCTGAACGTGAGCACCCCGCGCGGGGCGCGGGACGCGGTCACGCTGGTGCTCGACTGGTGGATGGCCGGGCGGTGCAGCGAGCCGGCCGCCCTCAACACCCACGACATCCGCATCCTCACCGTGGAGCTCACGGACGAAGAGACCGGCGAGATCCACGAGGTGCCCGCGCTGGAGGTCGAGGTCAGGGAGTCCAAGGCGGACCAGGACGCCGAGGGCGAGACCGTCCGCATCCTGGCGCCCCTGGACGCACCGGAGCTGTGCCCGGTCACCGCCGTGCGCCGGTGGTTCGACGTCCTCGCCAACGCCGGGCAGCTCACGGACGGCCCTCTCCTCCGGCGGATCGACCGGCACGGGCAGATCGGCGCGGACGCCGCCGGCCGCCGCAACGACGACGCCGAGCGCCAGGGCGGCATCACCGCCCGGACCGTGCGGACCATCATCAAGACGGCTGCCCGCGCGGCCGGGCTCATCAAGGACGAGGACGAACGGGCGGTCGCCGAGGTCTGGGAAGACCGCGCGGAGGCGGTCGCCGCCGCGGCGGCGACCGACAGCGAGGCCGAGGCCAGCAGCATTCTCTCCGGATGGCGGCTCCGCCTCCGCCGTGCCCTGCAGCAGGGCCGCCGCATCACCGGGCACAGCATGAGGCGCGGGTTCATCCAGGCCGCCCTGCGCAGCAAGAAGCCACCACACCAGGTCGCCATCCACTCCCGTCACGCACCCAAGAGCCGGGCCTTCTGGGAGTACGTCGACAGCGTCCCGGACTGGGAGCAGAGCGCGACGCTGTCTCTGCGTCTCGCGGCTTAGGACGTCATCACGAACGGCTTGTTGCACCCGCCGCAGATGACCGGCGGCCCCTCCCAGGTGCCCGCCGCCGCCCGCAGGGTGCGCACGGGACGGCACTGGCAGCTCGCCGGCCGGTAGTTGGTGTTCCTGCGTTGCCCGCCGGTGGCGGTGGCGCCCGAGGGCGGGATCGTCCGCTCCGCCCGGATCGCCGCCTCCAGCGCGGCGATCTGCTCGCGGTAGCGCTGCCGTGCGATGTCCGTGATTGAGGTGACGGAGTAGCCCTTGCGCTCCGAGCGCTCCACGGTGAGCCCCAGGACCTGGGCCGAGTCGCGAAAGAACTTGTTGTGGTACTGCGCGGCGTTGCAGTCCTCTTCCCCGCGGGTGGAGCACCGTCCGTGCGCCGCTTCGTGCAGCAGGCTGCCCACCACGTCGGCGGCGCCGCGTGCCAGGCCCTCGGCGGCGATCCACACCTCCGGGACCTTGTCGCCACCGATAAGACTCCACTGCTGGGCCCAGAAGTGCGCCAAGAGCGGCTTCCGGTGCCGGGTTCCCATCGTCACCACGGCGTCCGGCACGTCGGGATGGTGGTGGCGGATCGCCTCCCAGCCAACGGCCAGGGCCCCGGTGATGGCGGCTCCGACGCTGCTGAGCGTCGCGTTCTCGGCGGGCCCCTCGGATTTCGCTGCTGACGTGATGATCGCTTCTCCCATTCTCGCGTCTTAAGACGCGAGAATATCGGACCCGGGCGCCGATTTCACCGGTCATAGACCGACTCGCACAGCCGCGAGAGGGAGGGGTCGACGGTCCCCTTCGACATTGCGCACACCGTGCCCATGTCGTACGAACGGGCCGGGCAGGGACCGGCCCGGAGGCCGCTTCGGCACCGCACGCGGCCGTGGGGCCACGTGCTCGACCCGGGGGACGTGTGACCAGTCCACCGGAGGGTGCTGGCAGTGGGCCTGTCCCTGCCGTCAGGCCCACTCGGTGCTGGTCGAGCAGATGGCAGGCAGGGCCGCTCCAGTCACCAAATGGTGGACGACGCCGAGCGCAATGAGCCCGCAGGCGTGCAGCGCTTCCTCGCGCTCCATCGTGTAGACGCCGTACCCGCGGACGTCGAGCGCGGCCACGATCCGTTGGGCCTGCTGCCACCGCGCCCGCCGGACGCCGAGCGAGGCGGCACTGAGCACGGCCCGCCGACGCAGCCGGTGTATGAGCAGCTTCTCGGTACGCTGCCACCGGCTCATATGCCGGTCCAGATGCACACCGATGCGGCTGCTCTGCTCGCGCCACTCGGCGCAGGCCGTCAGGTAAGCCAGTGCTGTGGTCACGACGGCCGCGTCCTGGCCCCGGCGCTCTAGGAGCGCGTCCACCGCGTCCCAGTCGGGAGCGGTGGCGCCCAAGGCGGCGACCCCGGCCTTGGCTCGGTCCCTCGTTCCGCCCTCCTGAGGCTGTGTCACAGCGATTCCTGCGGCCGGTCGGCTTGTTTCAGCGGGCGGTCCGCGTACGGGTAGAGCGGCGATAGCCGTGCGAGCTCCGGGGCCCGATCGAGACGGTCCGCCAGGCATTCTTCGTCGTAGTGCCTGATCCAGTCGTGGGCCGCCCGCTGCGTCGACTCACGGCGGAGTAGGCCGAGGTCGGGGTGCCACACCACCCAGTCCAGGTGACCGTCGCGGCGAGAGCGCCACAGTACGAACAGCACGAGCGCGACCACAGCACTCAGTCCGGCCCACGGCAGGGCGAGCAGTGCAGCCGCCTCGCGGAGGTCAGAGGGCTGGGCCCACAGCATGAGCAGGCTCAGGACGGGAGACACCGCCCAGGCGACCCAGTACGCGTAAGCACCGCGCATGACCCGGCGGTACACCATCACGGCACCGATCAGCGCGCCCGCCGCGACCAGTACCGGCCACCGGTGCCCCGAGCCGGCCGCGAGGAGGACGCACACCGCAGCGGCGCCGGTCAGTCCGGCTGCCGTCATACGGTCTTGCCGTGCACGAGCGTCGGCGGTGGTGTCGGGCATGTTCACGGGTCCTGATTAGAAGGCGGAGCGGCTGCCGCCGCTGAAGTGCCGCACCAGCGGGTCGAAGACCTGGTGGCGGACTGCGTGCTCGGCTGCTTCGTACTGTACGGGGTGGTCGAGGTCCGGAGAGTCGTCCGGCCCCAGCTCCAGGTTCGCCGCCCACTCCGCGCAGTTGTGGCAGCCGGTTATCCGGGGCGGGTTCAGCCGGTGCACGACCAGTTGATGCGTGGTCCACGCGAGCTCGGCGTCGTACACCTCCCGGGCCGCTTTGCCGGAGTTCACGGCCGCGCTGTAGGCGTCGACCCACGTAGTCATCAGGGCGCGGCCGTCGAGGCAGCACGGCGTGGGCAAGCCCGGGATGGTGAGCGGCAAGGGCGCGAGGGCGTTGTCCGGCATAGGGCAGACCGTACCCGGCGGACACCCGCGACGAACAGGGAACGGGTTTCTCGGACGGGTGGCTGGTTCCTGCAGTCGTGCACCAGTGCGCTGCTGTTGAGAAACCGGTGTGACCAGTAGCGTTTCTCCGGGGGCCGCAGCAGCGGCACACGGGAGCCGGGAAGAGCGGAGAACACGGTGGACGATGTCGAGGGCCTGCGGATCGAGGTGTACCGCACGCTTCAGCTCGCGGGCCTTCCCTTGAGTGATCTTCCCTCCGCACCGGTCAGCGGCGGCGGCGGCGTGGACGTCGTGGAGTCCCGCGAACTGGCGGCCGTCATCGTGGGGTGGGCGTGCAGCGCGGAGTTGTTGAAGCAGGCCGCCGACGCCATCGACCGCGAGGAGAACAAGCACCCCGACGTGCAACTGCAGGACGAAACCGAAGCGGCGATGGCCGCCGCGATCGACCGGGTGCTACGACGGCGGGGTTTCGTCACGAGGGTCCGTGCCGACGTGCCCGGCAGCCACCAGTTGGTTGTCACCCGGAGGGATAGCGACTGACCAGCTCAGCGTTCATCTTCAGAAACTCACGTCAGCCTTGGGTTCCTGAACGAGCGCTTCCACTGGATCACCGGAACTCTGGTCGTCAACACGAGTTCAACGACTGGGAACTTCATCGCGGAAACCCCGCGCACGGCTAGCCGCATTCCAGTCGTGCGACCTGGACACCGCATCACGGTCCCTTCGGTTTCCCACTGAGGGGACCGTCGTACGTCCGGAGGCATCGCGAGGCCGAGGGCAGCCCGCAGCACCCCGGTAGGAGCCGACACCCGGTCCAACGCTCACAGAGAGCGAGGGTGACGAGCCGTCACCCTCGCGAAGGACACAGGCCCCGCCGTGGTTGACACGCCGGCACCACAGTGGCAAGCCGACATGAACAGGGCGAAGGCCGGACATTCTGCTTTGAGCAGGGCGGGACGGACGTGAAAAAAGTGCTCCGACACGCGTGATTCGTGATGCACGGAAGGGGTCGGAGATGGCAAGATACGGATCATGGCCGGGACTGGGAACAAGCGGATGCTCACGAATCGTGAGAGCGCCTATGACCCTGCCTCCGGCGAGAACTGGCGGATCACCGTCAACCTGCCGCCGGTGGTGGCAGAGGCTCTGATCCCGAAGCTGCGGGAGATTCACCCCCGCCTGGCTGCTGCCGGTCTCATCACCGCCGTCGTGGAGCACCTGGTGCTGCGTGGCGACGTGCCGCTGGACTGGAAGCGCACAGCCGAGATGGTGAAGAAGGAGATCGAGGGGATCGAGGGTGCACAGCGCCCGTCCAACTCGGCTCAGGACGCACCCCTCCCTCGGGGTAGTCGCCATGGGGGCATATCGACGTAGCTGATACACGCCCCGGGGACTCACCCGCGGGGCCAACGAAAACTGAATCCCAAGGCACTGTCAGCGATCGGTTTGGTCGCCAGTGAGCTGATCAGGGCCTTTTCCATCGACGTCGGAGACATCGCCCGATGCGGGCTTTGTGCTGCCTGATGTCGTTCAGTTCTGGAGACCATCATAGCCACAGGTCCCCGGGCCGGCACCTCCTTGCCCGAAAGCGGTGTGTCACGCGCGCCGTTCACGGGAGTACCCACCGCCGAGCCCCGTACGCACAGGGCGGCAGCCACCGAGCCGCTGTTCCCCCTCCCCAGCACTTCGTCCCTGCCCCGGCAGCAGACGGAGAACAACACCGAGAGCGCAGCCGAGCGAGCCCGCGTGGCCGCCATGCTGCTGGACGATCTCCTGTTCGCCGCCCCCGTCTTCTGCATCGACAGCGGAAACTCGAAGGTGGCAACTGACCGGCCGCTGAAGTTCCTCAGCGAAGCCGCCGAGTTCGTCCGCACCGGCCGCGCAGCCTCCTACGTTGCCACCCTCCGGGAAAGCGCGGTCGCCGTCGACATTGACGGCGACGACGACGACTGGAGCACCAGCGCGCTCGAACACCTCACCAGTCGCGCCAGGGAACTGGACGGCTGGTTCCTCACCCGTCGTTCGGGCGGCGGCGCCGGCCGCTGGCACCTGATCGCGTGTTTCCGCACCCAGGCCGCACGCGCCGAGTTCAAGACGACGGTGGAAACCGTCCGCGCTCACTGGGGTGCCACGGCCCGCCAGATCGACTGGCGCCGTACCCTCCGCCCGCTCTCCGCGCCGCACCGCAAGACCGGCCGTGTCGACCTCCCCGAGTTCGTGGAGGGGGCTGCCAACACGCTGCCGTCGTGGGCCATGAACATGCCCCAGTACACCCGGCCGGTCACAACTCTGCGAAAGGAAGTTCCGGCAACTCCCTGGCAGCGTCGTATCTCCACGATTCCGGAGGGGGAGTTCTGGGAGCGCCTTCGTAAGCCCGGCACCGATTACTGGATGGACCGGTCTCTCAGCGAACTCCTTTCTACGGCTCGCCTCATCATCGCGGGGTTTGACGCTGACGCCGTCTGGCAAGTGGTCAGCGACCCCGCACACCTCGGTTTCTCTCGCGCCCGCAAGCGCGGCCACCGGTGGTGGGTGAAGCACGTCTGGAACGCGGCTGTCGAGTACGTAGACGACCACCGGAACAGCCGGACAGGGAAATCCCCGTCCGAGCGCTGGAAGAAGGTCACAGGCCCGCTTCTGGCAGGCGTACGGGAACTCCACTGGCCGACCTGGACCACCGCCACCCGGCACAGCAGGGAACACATCCTCGCGGCCATCGGGGACCGCATGGCGCGTCAGGGACTGGCCTGCCGACCGCTGCCAGAACGCGACCTGGAGAACGACACGGGGAAGTCCCGGAACACCATCCGGGCCGCCCTGGACGCGTTCGTGGAGGACGGAGTCCTCATCCGGACCCGGACGTACGACCAGAGCATGGGCCCCAAGGCGTCACACGAGTTCAGCCTGAACCTGCTGACCCTGGACTTCCGTGCTGAAACTTCTGACCCACCTTGTAGTCACACCCCCGCCCCCCGCAGCCGCTCCTGGTTCAGCCTCGCTACGACCCTGGCCCTCCACCCCGGCCCCCTCACGGTCCCCCAGCTCCACACCCTCAGCGGCTACCACCCGACCCCCACACCGACCCGGGCACAGCTGGAGAACGTCGAGACCGGCCTCCAGGTCCTCCGGAAGCTCCGCATCGCCCAGGCCGGAAGGAAGGGGTGGGCGCTCACGGGTCAGGCCGTCCGGGAACTGCGGTCTATGACCAAGCGGAAGGCAGCAACGGCAGCGCGGATCGACAGGGAGCGGAGTGCCTTCGCGCGGTCCTGGGAGGCCACCAGGGAGAAGCTGCAGCGTCGTTGGCAGGAGCAGAAGGAGAGGGCCCTACAGAGGCGTGCAGCGGCCGACCAGAGCCGTCGCGAGCAGTGGTGGGCGAGTTTGCCCGCGGAGGAGAAGACGACCCGTCGAGACGAGTGGAAGGCGCGTTTCCGTGAGCTGACGCCGGCCCAGCAGAAGGCCAGGGTCACCGAGTTGCGCGAGCGCCGGTACATGGCGAAGTGGGGTGCTGCCGCCTAGGTGAGTATCACCGGGTAGCCGCCCACCAGTTCGGCAGCGCGAACCCTGCTAGCAAACTCGGAGTTTGCCACAGGGTGTAAAACCATGTGTAAAACAGGGTGTGACAAAGGGTGCTCCCCCCACCCACTCTGACCTGCCCTTTTCCACGTGCTGCTTCCTGACCACCCACTCCCATCGTCCCTCAGGAAGTGGGTGGTCAGGAAGCAGCACGTGGGTTCAGATCAGAGTGGGTGGGGGGAGCACAGGTTGAGTGTGATGGAGGTTGAAGAGGAGATGAGAGAAGGAGAGTGAGTGAGTGAGAGGGAAGGAAGGAAGGACAAAGACGAAAGACAAAGACAAGGACAAAAGAGAAAGACAAAGACGAAAGACAAGAGAAGAGAGAGAAGATTTTAAGAACTAGGGTGGGCCGGTGGGGGGTACGGAGGAGTGATGTCTGCAAGTTGTCGCTGGTGAGTTACTGGACGGGGGTGGACAGCGAAACTCGAAGCCGGTCGGGGCGTACGTGCTCTGGTGGGGCGGCGGGTTCGCCGGGAGGGTGCCGCCAGGAGGTGGGTCGGTGTGCAGACGGCGATGGGCTCTGATCTGTGCCGTCGTGATGCCACGTCACCACCGGTGGCGAGTTCCGCGTCTTGTGGGTTTTGGTTCGCTTGCTTCAGCCAGTGGCAAGCCGTCGAGTTCGCTCCGTGGTGGGGGGTTAGGCAAGTCGGGGAGTTTCCGCCGGGGCGGGGCGGGGTTACTGAAGTGGGCGCCCTCCGGGCGGCGTTTGGTGGTCCGGCGGCGTTCACCTGGTCGCAGACGTCGGCCCCTGGGGGCCTTTGGTCTGCGACCAGGGCGCCGGACCTTGGTCGACCCCTGGCGGGGTCGGCTGCTTTGATCTGGTGGTGGCCTCCTACGTCGGCCACCACGGCAGGGGCTCTCGTTCCTCGGCCCCTGCGGGCGGGCGAGCCCGTTTTGAACCTCGGAGTTTTGCCGTGTGCCGCACGGCGTGCGTTCGCGAGTAACGGTGGGAGTTGGTTGTCGTGGAGGTTGTAGTCCGCGAAGTGATGGTGCCTAAGGGGAAGAACTGGCGCCTTACTGAACGGGATGTTCCGGTCCTGGAGTGGATCGGTCGGTGGTACGGCGTAACGGCGGAACAGGTCACGCGGCAGTTCACGGGAGAGGGCGGAGTTATGCCGTCTCGTCAGGTGGTCTACCGCAGGCTTCGGGCGCTGACGGAGATGGGTCTGTTGTCCGCCGGCCAGCTTCCGGGACGACGTGCTCAGGTGTTCTGGCTGACGAAGTCCGCGACGGAACTGCTGAACATTCCTGGGAGTGCAGGGACGCCGAACATCAAGGAGTACAACCACGACCTGGCCGTTGTGGATCTGGCTCAGTACATCAACGGCATCAGGCCGGACGATGAGCTGGTGACCGAGCGGGAGATCCGTGCTCGCGATACACCGAACCAGTACGCGAGCACGGAGCCCACCTACGCGGTGACGACCGGAGAGAGCGGGCGAGGCCGCCGATACCCGGACCTGGTGGGTCGACGTCCGGACGGAACTGTGTGGGCACACGAGCTGGAGCGAACTCAGAAGGCGCGTCCGCGTCTCGTGAGGAACATGCTGCTGTACGTCAACGCCGATCACATCAGTTACGCCATGTACTGGGCCTTTCCGAAACTGGTGAAGAACGTGGAGCTGGCCGCGGAGGAAGCGAATGCTTCCTCGGCCGAGCTGGGGCGGGGACAGAAGATCTTTGTCCGCCTCTGGGATGTAGAAGAACGGGGAGCAGAGTGAGCACGCCACGGAGCGAGCGAGCACGAGGGAACATCGCAGGCGGACCTACGACGAAGTGGCAGGGTTCGCAGCCCATCAACCCGAACTCGGGTGAGGCCGTGGCGAGAGCGGCGGGGGTGGTCCTGGCCGTCCTGAATCCGGTCGCGGCGATTCTCGTGCTGGTCCTGGTCGCCGCCGGCCGCCGCTTCCCGCCGCGAGCCCGACACTGGGTGTGCTGGGCCGGGTGGATTGCCGTGGTCGTCGGTGCGCTGATCGGCTTCTTCCGGTGGTACCTGGCGCCGTACCGCGAACTGGGGACGGCGATCTGGGACAGCCCCAACCGATCCGCTCTGGCAGAACTGGCCCAGGAGAACTGGGTGAGCTGGGTGGGCAACCAGATTCCGTTCAGCGTGACCGTCGCGGCCGGGGTCGGTGGAGCGTGGCTCATCCGACGAGCGAAGTTCCGGGCGGAGTGGCGGACGGTGAAGGACCCGGTGCCGCAGAAGCGGATCGAGGCGAAGCTGCGGGAGCTCGCGCAGAACGATGACCGTCCCCCGGCGCAGAGTTTGGACGACCTGCGTATCCGGCTGGGCGTCGACAGGATGACCGGCGAGGCGTGCGAGATCAGCGGTCGTGCGATGAGGCGACACGGGTTCATTCCGGGAGCGTCCGGCTACGGGAAGTCCCGCACGATCGAGCAGCTGGTGTACGAGCTGGTCGTCAGTTCGCACGCGCGGCCGCTGGGCATCGGGTTTCTGTTCGCCGACATGAAGGCGGACCCCATGCTGATCGAGGCGATGGCCGGAGGGGCGCATCACGCGGGGCGCCGATTCAAACTGGTGACGGTCACCGGGGCGGGTACGACGTACAACCCCATCCGTCACGGTTCCGCCGAGCAGATCCGCAGCCGGATCGTGGAGTGCCTGGACCAGGTGGCCGGCGGCGGGTTCTCCGAGCCGCACCACCGAGAGGCCGCCGAGGAGTTCCTGCTGTATGCCGTCCGGGCGCTGGACGATCTGGTTCGTGGAAACGTCACGGAGATGTTCCCCGACGGGACGATGCGGGCCTGGCGCCGCGACCTTCCCGACCTGGCCCGTCTGCTGACGCTGAAGTCTCTCGGCTCCCGGACGAACCATTTCTCGCCCCGGCTGCAGAAGGAACTGGGCGACTACCTGAGCTACCTCAACACCGAGGCCAAGGATCTGAAGCGTTCGATCCCGGGCCTGGCCACCCGCATCCGGAACCTGGTGTCGGGCGACGCTGGCCGCGTCCTGATCGAGACGCAGGACGGTGTCGACCTCTACGAGTCGGTCAAGCGCGGCGACATCGTCCTGTTCTCCCTCGCGGCGAACACCGACGCGAAGGCGGCGCGGCAGATCGGCAACCTGTTTCTGACAGATCTCGGATCGGTCGGAGATCGGTTGCTGACGGAGAACTTCGGGGAGAACGGCGGACTGTTCATCGCAGGGGTCGATGAGTTCAGCGGGCTCGGAGGCAGCACGATGACGGGCCTGTTCCAGCGGTTGCGTGCAGCTGGCGGCGGTCTGTTCGTGTGCACCCAGGACCTGGCGGACCTGGCCGATGTCTCCGACGCCTTCCTCGCGGCCGTGCTCACCAATGCGGACGTGCTGATCCTCCACCGCACCAAAGCGTCCGCGGAACAGGTCGCTGAACTACTGGGTACGTACGAGGGCTGGGAGGAGACGCTTCAGGTCCAGGAGGACATCGGAGTTCTCGGCTCGACCACGGCAGGGTCCGGAGTCGGCTCCCTGCGCCAGGTCGACCGCTTCAAGGTCCACCCGAACCAGCTACGGGAGCTCGGTGTTGGCGAGGCCATCGTCGCCATCGGTCACCCGGAGGACTCTTCCCAGACGGTGCAGATGGCTCTTGCCCCGCGGTATCCGGTGCCGGAGGCAGAACCGGACGAGGTGGTCGAGCAGCAACCGCCGGTCGATCTCAAGAAGGAACTCCCCTTCGTCCCGCCGCCGGCCCGCAAGGACGTCGAGCCCGTCAAGGCGACCCCGGAGCGCGAACCGGACGCCGAGTACGAGGGCTGGGAGGAGGAGCCTCCGGAGGTCGAGGAGGAACCGGTAGAAGCCGGTAAGAAGGACACCGCGGAATCCGGCGACGACGGGGCAGAGACGCCCGCAGAGGAAACTCCGGTCGTCGTGCCGAAACCCACAACGAGCCCGTCCCCGGCGGCGCAGAAGCCAGCCAGCGACCCGTTCTGACGAGGGGCTGAGCTTCACGATTTTCTGCCTCCGGCGGGCCCTTACTCCCAAGGGGGTGGGGGCTCGTCGTGTGTGTGCGGGCCGGGAAGTGGCTGGGGTTGGGGGGTGGCCGGGGGCTCCCCTCGGCCGGACGGGCACCCTTCGGGCTACCACCGAACCTGCGGGGGGTGCCAGGCCGAGCCGCTTCGCGGTCGCGCAAGCGCGAGCCTGGCACCCCCCGCAGAACCGGCGGTACGGCGGAGCTGCCCGACCGACCGAGGGGAGCCCCCGCCCACCGGGCGGAGTTGTGGCGGAGGCCGCCGGGCAAGGCCCGCGCGGGTGGGGCGGAAACCGCCGCTGACCTGCGGAAAGATGTGATGCAGGTCACCCCGCCGGACCCCCGTTCCGGGTGGACTCAGGCACTCCAATAAGGCAGAATTAGTGATGTCGGAAGGGGATGGCAGCCCCGGACGACAGGCCCGAACCTTCAACACCAGGGAGACCACGTGAACACCGAGACCGCGAAGCACTGGATCGTGGACGCCTACGACGCCGTCTGGGTGGACGGCGTGATCGTTCACGACCTGTTCAACGTCGCCCGCGTCTGCATGACGTGCCACATGGAGACCGGTCTTACCGGCCCGTGCCTGCGGGAGAACCCCCTTCCGACCCCGGAGGAGATCACCCAGGTCGCGACGCTCGCCGAGCTGCACGAAGCCGCGCGTATCGCGTTCGGCACCCTCCCGGTGTGGATGGTCGACGCCATCGCGCGGGGCGAGCTGGACGCGTACGCCCCGGACGACCGGCGGAAGCGCCTCAGCCGGGCGCGTCAGTCGCTCGCGTACGCCGAGCTGCACCGCCGGGCGCTCGACACCGAGTAAGCAACCGCAAGAGCCCCACCGTCCGGGGCGGGATGGCAGCCCGCCCCGGACGAGCCCCGAACCTTCAACACCGCAAGGACGCACAGCATGAGCACTCAGCCCGTCAAGCCCGAGACCGTCGCCCCCGAGTGGCCCGCCGCGAAGCCCGCCGACATCGACGCCGCCACGGCGTCCGCCATCATCGAGGCCCGCGCGATCAGCGAGGAGCTGACCAGGGAGCACGGCGTTCCGGCCGTCATCGTCGGGCACGGCATCGATCCGGTCACCAACGGGCCCGTTGTGCGCGTCGACACGGCGGAAGGGCTCATTGCCCTTGCGATCCCGGCGGTTGGCGAGCCGTACGTCATCCAGCGCGGCGGACAGCGCCTGTTGGGGCTCCAGGCCGTCCGCCGCCCGCGCGCCCAGGTCGCCACCGTGGCCCGCCAGTTCGTCGGAGTGCTCCAGGCCCGCAATCTCGTGTGACCCACGTCACCCGAACGAGGGGCGCGAGAGGCTGGACCCGCACCCCTAAATAAGGCAGAATTAGGGATGTCGGGAGGGGATGGCAGTCCCTCCCGACACCGGCCCGAACCTTCAACACCGGGAGACGCGATGCGGAACACCCCCACCACCGCCGAGCAGGCGCAGGAGAACTTGCAGGCCACTAAGGCACTGCTCGGACTCCAGCAGCGCGGATACCTGCACGCCGCCGAGCGCCGTTCCTTCGGCTGGATCGCCGTGATCAAGAGGGGTGAGCCCCCGGTCGTCATGCACTCCCCCAAGGGCGTCATGCAGTTCGTGGCCAACCACGGGATGCCCCAGAACCTGGAACCCGTCCGCCGCTAGCCGAGCCCCCGCCGGGAGGGGTGGCAGCCCCTCCCGGCCCCCGAACCTTCAACGAGGAGCCACGCAATGCCCCGGAACAACAACCACAACGCCCGCCAGAACGACGGAAGCCGGTATGGACTGGCCATCGTTGTCGGCATCGGTGCCCTGTTCGTGGGGGGCGCGATCGGCCTTGACGGCGTGTGGTGGCTGATTCAGCACCTCATCCCCGCACTCGTCGTGGTCGGCACGCTGGGCGTGGTCCTGAAGATGTTGGACCGCCGCCGCCGCAGCTGAACCGTGCCGCACGGCCCCCGGACCGAGCCGGGGACCGTGCGGCGGCGCGGTAGCGGACGCGCCTGGCGGCGCGGCCCCTCTTTCTGGCCCCTTCGGGGCCGGCGGCCGCGCGGCGGCCGGGGTCCGCTGGCGCGGACCAGGCCCTCCTTCGTCGGGCCGAACGGACGCCCCTGGCGGGGCGACGGCGTTGGTGGCCCGGTGCGTGCTCGCCGGCCCCGGCCTCCTTCGTCGGCCGGTGCCGTCGGCACCGGGCCGTGGACGCGCCTGGCGGCGCGACCCCCTTCCTTCGTCCCCTTCGGGGACCCCGGCCGCGGGGCGGCCGGGGTCCGCTGGCGCGGACCTGGCCCTCCTTCGTCGGGCCGAACGGACACGCCTGGCGGCGTGGCTGCTTCCGTTCGGGTCCGCTGGCGCGGACCGCCGGGACCGCCCGCGCCGATCGGCGACGCCGCCGGAAGTGCTCACGGTCGGCACGAACGTCTTGGCGGCGACGGGCACGCGGGGCAACCGGGGTATTAGGTTTCATTGCATTGCGTTGCGCTGCAATGAAACGGATTAGGTCGAGGGATGCGCCTCCGGCGGGGGCCCTCACTCCCAAGGGGGTGGGGGCTCCGTCGTCGTGTGCGGGCCGTGGGTGGCTGGGGTGTGGGGGCGGCCGGGGTCTCCCCTCGGCCGGTCGGTCACCCGGAGGGCTACCCGGAACCCGGCGGGGCCGCCAGGCCGGGGCCGCTTCGCGGTCGCTTCGCGAGCCTGGCAACCCCACCGGAACCCGGGTACGGGCGGAGCCTGCCCGACCGACCGAGGGGAGCCCCCGCCCACCGGGCGGAGCCGTGGCGGATGCCGTCGACCAGGCCGCCGCCGGTGGGGCGGGAACCGCCCCTGACCTGCGGAAATGTGTGATCCAGATCACCCCGCCGGACCCCCTTTTCAGGTGGACCCGGACCCGTAAATAAGGCAGAATTAGTGATGTCGGAAGGGGATGGCAGCCCCGGACGGCAGACCCCGAACCTTCAACACTAGGGAGCAACCGTGACCGTCGAAATCGTATGGATCGACACGAAGGACGTGCAGGTGGGCGACAAGATCGCCTGTCTGCTCAGCGACGCCCGCGCTTACCCGCGCGTCACGGGCTGGACGGACCGTGTGCTGGAGCTGAGCAAGCAGGGCCTGAAGGACTTCACGCAGCGGACGTTCCAGGTCAGCGGCGCCCCGTGGTGGGCGGAGGACATGACCACCTTCGACCTGTCGGGCCAGGCGCCGATCGTCTCCCGCGAAGCGAAGGAGGACCAGGAGCCCGAGAACGGGGACGGCACGGGGATGCCGTCCATCGAGCAGATGCAGAGCTGGATGTCCGAAGGCGGAGCCGAAGCCCGCGACGGGTGCTGGGTCGAGCCGGACGGCACCTGTGAGCACGGCTCGCCGTCGTGGCTGCTGGCCATTGGCGTGATCTGACGCCGTGTCCGGTCGGGCGGGGGGCGACGCCCCCCGCCTACTCCCCGAACGCTTCAACGACAGAAGGATTCCCCCAGTGGTCATCGCGTCCCCGTACACCATCGAACACTCCGCCCAGTGCCCGCCCGTCGACCCGCGCAGCAAGACACCGCTTGACTGTCGCCGATGCGAGAACGTCCGCCGGTATGGCCCTTACTGGAACTACGGCGAAGGGCGCGTTACCTGCGGAACCTGCGGCGATGAGGCCCCGACCAGCGATGACCCCCGGTTCACCGGGTACGCCGGATATCACTCCGGCGGCAACAAATATGCCGGGTGCTCCGGTGAGTACCTGTCGCACGGCCGCCCGACCGCAGAGCGAAGCACCGAGCCCGGTTGGATGCCGCTCGCGCACGTCCGCCGTGGCGACGTCATCACCACGCGGGACAACTGGGGAAAGTGGGACGACCCCGCGATGGTGGTGGACATCGAGGAGGGCGAGGCGGCGCCGGGAGCCCCCCGCATCCACGCAAGTTGGCTGAGCGACAACCCGCACCACGGGCGCGGCGTATGGGGAATGTGGGCCGGGCCGGGGACGCCGGTCCTACTCGTCCAGGCGGCCACAGTCGAGCCGCCCGCCCCCCACGTGAACGTCTACTACAGCAACGCCATCAGTAGCCGGAGTCAGGTCTACTCGCGGTGCTATCGCACCGACGAGGCCGCCCAGGCGGATATTCGGGAGTTCTGGCCGTACAACAACACTCGTTCCACCGTGGACCACCGGTGTTGGTGCCGCCGCAACCCTCTCCGGTAGCGAGAGATGCCGCGATGACGCCCACCCCTTGCCGAGTCAGCCGGGGGCGGGGCGTCGTCGCGGCGGTAGCGGGCACGCCTGGCGGCGTGGCGGTGTTGTGGCCCGGTGCGTGCTCGCCGGCCCCGGCCTCCTTCGTCGGCCGGTGCCGTCGGCACCGGGCCGTGGACGCGCCTGGCGGCGCGGCCCCTCTTTCTGGCCCCTTCGGGGCCGGGGGTCCGCTGGCGCGGACCGGGCCCTCCTTCGTCGGGCCGAACGGACACGCCTGGCGGCGTGGCTGTTTCCGTTCGGGTCCGCTGGCGCGGACCGCCGGTCTGTCCGCGCCGGCCGAGGCGGAGTCCGGGCTGCACCTGGTCGTCGGGGAGTTGGTCCGCCTCCGGCGGACGAGTGCCGGTGCCTCCGGCACCAGCAGCGGTGCGGCCCGCTCCGCGGGCCGTGGCAGTGTCGGCGCTTCGCCCCGAGGTGCGGAGCTCCGCACCGCACGGGGTGGTCAGCAGTGTGCGCTTCGCGCGGGTGCCGTCGCTCCGCGACGGCGGCGAGGGGCACCCCGCTCCGCGGGGGCGGGCCCGCTACGCGTGCCGACCGAACCCATCGGCGCTCAGCGACGCCGCCGCCGGGGTGCACCTGGTCGTGGTGGTCAGGAGGAGGGACCGCCTCCGGCGGGGGCCCTTCACTCCCAAGGGGCGCGGACGCGGGGCAAGTTGGGGCCCGGTGGGTGGCTGGGGTGTGGGGGTGGCCGGGGGCTCCCCTCGGCCGGTCGGTCACCCGGAGGGCTACCCGGAACCCGGCGGGGCCGCCAGGCCGGGGCCGCTTCGCGGTCGCTTCGCGAGCCTGGCAACCCCGCCGGAACCCGGGTACGGGCGGAGCCTGCCCGACCGACCGAGGGGAGCCCCCGCCCACCGGGCGGAGCCGTGGCGGATGCCGTCGACCAGGCCGCCGCCGGTGGGGCGGAAACCGCCCCTGACCTGCGGAAATGTGTGATCCAGATCACCCCGCCGGACCCCCTTTTCAGGTGGACCCGGACCCGTAAATAAGGCAGAATTAGTGATGTCGGAAGGGGATGGCAGCCCCGGACGACAGACCCCGAACCTTCAACATCAGGGAGCAACCGTGACAACCCATCAGGTCGAGACGGCCGCGCCGGTGGACAACCGGTACCGCACCGTGACGCTCACGTTCGCCGGAGACGGCGAGTGCTCCGCGTGCGGACGCGAGGACACCCCGCTGTACTCCGGCGGCGAACTCGCCCGCGTGTGCCCCGCCTGCGTGGCCGCGACCTTCCCGCCGCCGCCGTGGGAGGGCGACTGCCCGCCCGAGAAGGCGGACGTCGTGATCACCCACACCCGCGCCGACGGCACCCTTCTGGAGGGCTCGCGCAAGGGAGACGGGATCTTCGAGGCGATCCGGCCGTACGGGTGGCGGTACTTCCGTTCGCTCGAATGCCTGGGTCTCAACCACTCCCGGGACAGGTCGGCGGACCGGTACAAGATCGACCCGGCGGCGACGGCGATTCGTGAACTGGGCTTCACCGTCTGCGTCGTGGTCAACGAGGACGAGCGCCGCGCGTTCGCGGACGCCGAGGCCGACCGCGAGCAGCGGTCCGAGAGCCGGGCCGAGCGGTTCGAGGACCGGGCCAGCCGTGCAACCGCATCGTCCGATGCGTCTTACCAGCGGTCGAAGCAGATCAGCGAGCGTTTTCCCATGGGGCAACCGATCTTGGTCGGGCACCACAGCGAGGGACGGGCCCGGCGGGACCATGCCCGGATGGACAACGCCATGCGCAAGTCCATCAACGAGGGAGAGCGCGCCAAGCACTGGGCCCAGCGGGCGGAAGCGTCAGGCGCGTACACAGAGCACCGTACGAACCCGGCCCGGACCCTGCGCCGGATCGAGACGAAGGAAGCCGACCTGCGCGGAGTCGTCCGCTGGCAGCGCGGGGAGTCCAACAACGGCCATTCCGTGCGCCTGTCGCCGGCCGTCGTGGTCGAGCTCTCGCGGCGGCGCGACGAGCTCACCGAGGAAGTCGGTTACTGGCGGTCGATCGTGGCCAAGGCGGAGGCCGAGGGGTTCAAGGTGTGGGGAGCCGACGACTTCACGAAGGGTGATTTCGTGCGCTCCCGCGGATCGTGGTACGAGGTGCTGCGGGTCAACAAGAAGACTCTTACGGTGGCGTGGAACCTGCGCTCTCCGAAGGTGATCATGACCGTCGCAGATGCGACGTACGAAGACGGCCACGTTGGCAGGCAGCCGGTGGACTACTCCGACGTCAAGACGCGCATGAGCGCCGGGGACATGGCGCGCTATCTGGAGCGGAACCGTACGCCGAGCATCGCCGACGCCAAGGCGCTCATGGACGGTGTGACCGCCGCCAGCCCCCAGGACCAGGAGCAGGTCCCGGCGGAGGTCGAAGGCTCTGCCGACATTCCCGAGCGCCTGCGGGCCCTGCTGGTCGAGGGCGAGCAGGTGCGCAAGCTGCCCGAAAGCGAGTGGAGTTTCACCAGCACATGCGGGCGGGCGTACCGGGTGCGGATGGTCACCGGGCGAGACGCCACGGACCTGCATTTCCAGGTCCGCACCGTTGACGCGAACGGCACGGCCGTCGGTGTGGGCAAGGACTGGACCGGCACGCTGGAGGTGATCCGGGAGCACGCCACGGCGGCCGGTGAGCACGAGGGCAAGCAGTGCCCGCGCTGCGGCCGGATGTGGGGCAAGGGGCTCGGGAGCCCGCAGGCCCCGGCCACCTGCACCCCGGGTCACTGGTCGTACTGCGACCGTGCCGCCGTACCGGTGGAGCAGGACATCCCCGAGAACGCCCAGGCCAAGCCGAAGGCGAAGAAGCGCACGAACGGCCCGAAGATGGTCATCGTCACCGCCGCCTACGGGTCGAGGCAGGCCCGCATGGTCTACGCGAACGGCCGGGGCACCGTGCGCGAGGACATCCCCGCCGTCTTCATCGACGCGCCCGAGGGCGTGACGTTCAACGAGGGCCCCGCCTCCGCCGCCATCTGGCAGGGGGTGGACGAGGTCCTGGAGAAGGCCGGGTTCGTGCGACTCGTCGGGTCCGGCGCTCGGTCCGGAATCCGGTTCGGGGAAGTCCGCGCCAAGATCACCGAACGGGAGGACACGGAGCCGGTCGCGGTCGAATCCGCGCCGCAGAGCCAGGACACCGACAGCCCGGCGAGCTGAACACCCCCGCCAGGAAGCCCGACGACGCCGCCCCCCTCGGTCACGCGAGGCGGGGCGGCGCCGCCGCGGCGGTAGCGGACACGCCTGGCGGCGTGGTGGTGTTGGTGGCCCGGTGCGTGCTCGCCGGCCCCGGCCTCCTTCGTCGGCCGGTGCCGTCGGCACCGGGCCGTGGACGCGCCTGGCGGCGCGACCCCTTTGTCCGGCCGCGGGGCGGCCGGGGTCCGCTGGCGCGGACCGGGCCCTCCTTCGTCGGGCCGAACGGGCGCCCCTGGCGGGGCGGCTGCTTCCGTTCGGGTCCGCTGGCGCGGACCGCCGGTCTGTCCGTGCCAGCCGAGGCGGAGTCCGGGGTGCACCTGGTCGTGGTGGAGAGCAGGAAGGACCGCCTCCGGCGGGGGCCCTTACTCCCAAGGGGGCGGGGGCTCCGTCGTCGTGTGCGGCCCGGTGGGTGGCTGGGGTTGGGGGGTGGCCGGGGTCTCCCCTCGGCCGGTCGGTCACCCGGAGGGCTACCCGGAACCCGGCGGGGCCGCCAGGCCGGGGCCGCTTCGCGGTCGCTTCGCGAGCCTGGCAACCCCACCGGAACCCGGGTACGGGCGGAGCCTGCCCGACCGACCGAGGGGAGCCCCCGCCCACCGGGCGGAGCCGTGGCGGACGCCGTCGACCAGGCCGCCGCCGGTGGGGCGGAAACCGCCCCTGACCTGCGGAAATGTGTGATCCAGATCACCCCGCTGGACCCCCGTTTCAGGTGGACTCAGGCACTCAGATAAGGCAGAATTAGTGATGTCGGAAGGGGATGGCAGCCCCGGACGGCAGACCCCGAACCTTCAACTGAGGAGAGCCAAAGTGGATCTCAACACCCTTGACCTCACCCGTATCGCGCTCGATGGAACGAATGCTGAACTGCGACCGATCTTCGATCCGGTGCTCCGCACCTTCAGCGTCCAGCTCTGGAAGGGTGGGGAGCCGTCCGGCATCCACGGTCTGATCGACGCCTTCCGCTACCCGGACGAGCCGCTGGAATCGATCGACGCTTTCCTGGCCGAACAGGACGTTCGCGCAGTGACCGGTGACGAGGCGGTCGTGGTTTACGCCGGTCTCGTTTACGCCAAGGGCGGCCCGGACTGGGTTCTCCTTCAGATGGAGGTCGCGGCCAGCCAGCAGAGCTGAGCTTTCTCGCCGGACGCCCTGCCCCCCCACAGGTGGGGGCGGGGCGCCGTGCGCGGCGGCGGTAGCGGACACGCCTGGCGGCGTGGCGGTGTTGTGGCCCGGTGCGTGCTCGCCGGCCCCGGCCTCCTTCGTCGGCCGGTGCCGTCGGCACCGGGCCGTGGACGCGCCTGGCGGCGCGGCCCCTCTTTCTGGCCCCTTCGGGGCCGGCGGCCCGCGCGGCGGCCGGGTCCGCTGGCGCGGACCAGGCCCTCCTTCGTCGGGCCGAACGGACACGCCTGGCGGCGTGGCTGCATCCGTTCGGGTCCGCTGACGCGGACCGCCGGAACCGCCCGCGCCGACTGCTGCCGTCGCCGGGCAGCACCGTGGAGGATGCGCTGGGCAACATGCAGAGGCACCTCACGGCCGGTCCGTCGTTTCCGAGGTGTGGGCAAGAACGAGGCGTGGACGCCGCAACGGAAACCGGTAGCTCCCGGGGTGTGCGACACCCCTTTCGTGCTGGAGCACGCTGATTGGCTCGGATACGTGGCGGGCCGATCCGGTACTCCCGGTCTGGCCACCGACGGCGAGACGTATGAGGCGATGAAGGCCGAGGTGTCGGCCGTGGCCTATCACCAGGAGCAGCCGGACGGCTCATGGACCGTGTTGCTGTACCCGCTGGACGGTCGGCCTCCGCAGGCGCAGCCGACCGACGAGCCGGTGACGACCCTGCACTCCTCCTTGACCGTGGCGGCGTTGCTCGCCGACGCGGTGGTGGCCGAGGGCGGCACTGTGTTGCACGCGATCGACGGAGACCCCTACCGGCTTGTCCGGGAGTACCGAGAGAGACACCCGGACGGCCTTCCTGTGGTGAACCGCATGTGGACGGCCGTGCAAGGGGTGCCCGAGGAACTACTGCCCGCGCAGGCGTAGAACGCGGCGGGAAGCGCCGGATCTCATCGAGCCGGCCGCGTGGAGTGAGACGCCTCCAGCGGGGGCCCTTACTCCCAAGGGGCCGGGGCGCAAGGCGAGTTGAGGCCCGGGAAGTGGCTGGGGTGGAGGGGTGGGCGGGGGCTCCCCTCGGTCGGTCGGTCACCCTTCGGGCTACCACCGAACCTGCGGGGGGTGCCAGGCCGAGCCGCTTCGCGGTCGCTTCGCGAGCCTGGCACCCCCCGCAGAACCGGCGGTACGGCGGAGCTGCCCGACCGACCGAGGGGAGCCCCCGCCCACCGGGCGGAGTTGTGGCGGAGGCCGCCGGGCGAGGCCCGCGCGGGTGGGGCGGAAACCGCCGCTGACCTGCGGAAAGATGTGATGCAGGTCACCCGTTCGGAGGGCTGTTCCGGGTGGACTCAGGCACTCAAATAAGGCAGAATTAGTGATGTCGGAAGGGGATGGCAGCCCCGGACGGCAGACCCTGAACCTTCAACACCAAGGACGACGACGTGACGACCGAGACCGTCGAGCAGACCATCCAGACCCCCTTCCGATTCGAGGACGTTCCGCTTTCCCAGCTCACCGCCCACCCCGGCAACGTCCGTGAGGACCTGGCGGTCCACGACCGATTCCGCCGGAGCCTCCGCAAGAAGCTGCGGACGCCGCTGCTGGTGACCCCGCAGGCGGACGGCACGTACAAGGTGATCGACGGTCACCGCCGCCTGCTGGTCATGATCGAGGACAAGTGGGAGACCGTCCCCGTCGTGATCGACGACAGCCGGGCCGAGGACGAGGCCGGGCAGTACGTGGACATGGTCACCACCGCCGAACAGCGGGTCGGCCTGAACACGCGCGAGAAGGCCGCCGCCCTCTTCCAGGCGAGCGAGTTGGGGGCCGGGGTCAAGGCCATCGCGACCGAGACCGGGTGGACGCAGAAGGACGTGAAGACCGCCGTGCAGGTGGGACGCGCGGCCAAGACGATGGAAGCGGCCCAGGCCGTCCAGTACGCCTGGACGCTCGACCAGCTCGAAGCGCTGGCCGAGTTCGAGGACGACCCGGAGGCCCTGGCCGAGCTGACCCAGGCAGCGCAGGGCAATAACTTCGCCTACCGTCTGCGCAGGCTCCGCGACGACCGGGAGGAGGCGGCGCGGCTGGCCAAGGAGCGGGCCGAGGCCGTCGCCGCCGGGCTGACCGTCATTGACGAGTACGAGGCCCTGCCGGACAGCGCTACCCGGATTCACGAACTGCGGACCCACGACGGCGCGAAGACGATCAGCGAGGAGGAGCACAAGGCGTGCCGGGGGCACGTCGTGGCCCCGGCGGAGTACGGCTCCCACTGGGTGACGTACTGCCTGAAGCCTGCCCTTTACGACCACGCCGTCTACCAGTCGCCCGGCAGCACCACGGCGACCACCAAGGCAGAGGACAAGGAGGCCCGCCAGCGCATCATCCAGGGGAACAAGCACTACAAGGCCGCCACCGCAGCCCGCCGCGAGTGGCTGAACACCTGGATGACCCGCAAGACGTTCCCGCGCGACGCGCAGGTGATCATGGCGCGGTTCGTCGCGGAGTCGACCCTGCGCGGCGACGATCTCGGCATCGGTGACATCACCAGCGAGGACGGGACCCGCATGGTCCGCGAATGGCTCGGCATCGCGGACGCCTCCCGGGCGAACACGATGACGGCCGAGATCGTGGCGCAGGCGGACGCCCGCCGCCTGGCGCTGTTCCCGTTCATGGCCTGCGTCGCGTCGTACGAGAAGACGACCGGCCACAAGGACAACCGGCCCTGGCGCACGGACCGTCAGGGTCTGAGCAGCAACACGCGGAAGCGGATCGGCGCGTACCTCTCGATGCTGGTTCAGCTGGGCCACTCGGTCACGCCGATCGAGCAGGCCATCATCGACGGCCAGGAGTACGACGGCACCGAGCACGCGGCGAAGGTCTCCGTCGAGAAGGCGAAGGAGACGGGACAGGAACAGCTCAACTCGAAGTGACCGCAGGCCGGGAGGGGGAGTCCCCTCCCGGCACCGCGCACGGCCGCACCGGCATCCGAGCGGTGTCGCCGTGCGCGGCGGCGGTAGCGGGCACGCCTGGCGGCGTGGCGGTGTTGTGGCCCGGTGCGTGCTCGCCGGCCCCGGCCTCCTTCGTCGGCCGGTGCCGTCGGCACCGGGCCGTGGACGCGCCTGGCGGCGCGGCCCCTCTTTCTGGCCCCTTCGGGGCCGGGGGTCCGCTGGCGCGGACCGGGCCCTCCTTCGTCGGGCCGAACGGACACGCCTGGCGGCGTGGCTGTTTCCGTTCGGGTCCGCTGGCGCGGACCGCCGGTCTGTCCGCGCCGGCCGAGGCGGAGTCCGGGCTGCACCTGGTCGTCGGGGAGTTGGTCCGCCTCCGGCGGACGAGTGCCGGTGCCTCCGGCACCAGCAGCGGTGCGGCCCGCTCCGCGGGCCGTGGCAGTGTCGGCGCTTCGCCCCGAGGTGCGGAGCTCCGCACCGCACGGGGTCCGCTGCGCTGGACCGGTCAGCAGTGCGCGCTTCGCGCGGGTGCCGTCGCTCCGCGACGACGGCGAGGGACACCCCGCTCCGCGGTGCGGGCCCGCTACGCGGACCGACCGAACCCATCGACGCCACCACCGGGGTGCACCTGGTGGTGGCGAAGGACCGCCTCCGGCGGGGGCCCTTACTCCCAAGGGGCTTGGCCGCGCGACGAGTTGGGCACCCGGTGGGTGGCTGGGGTGTGGGGGTGGCCGGGGTCTCCCCTCGGCCGGTCGGTCACCCGGAGGGCTACCCGGAACCCGGCGGGGCCGCCAGGCCGGGGCCGCTTCGCGGTCGCTTCGCGAGCCTGGCAACCCCGCCGGAACCCGGGTACGGGCGGAGCCTGCCCGACCGACCGAGGGGAGCCCCCGCCCACCGGGCGGAGCCGTGGCGGATGCCGTCGACCAGGCCGCCGCCGGTGGGGCGGGAACCGCCCCTGAACTGCGGAAATGTGTGATCCAGATCACCCCGCCGGACCCCCTTTTCAGGTGGACCCGGACCCGTAAATAAGGCAGAATTAGTGATGTCGGAAGGGGATGGCAGCCCCGGACGGCAGACCCCGAACCTTCAACACCAGGGAGAGCGAGATGGCGAAGCTGACCAAGGAGCAAGAGCGACTGCACCGCGAGGCGTCGCGGCTGGTCAAGCTGACCCGCGACCTGACGGAAGAGGAGCGGGAAACCGTGCTCGACCACTGGCAGGAGTCCAGCACGACCAGCAACAGCCTGGACGGCGCGTTCTTCACCCCGGAGGATCTGGCGCTCGACCTCCGGCTGGAGGTGAACGGAGAGCGGGTCATCGACCTGTGCGCGGGCATCGGTCGACTGGCTTGGGCCGTACAGGACAAGTGGCACCGGCGGTTCGAGGGGAGGCCGCCGCGCGAGGTGGTGTGCGTCGAGAGAAACCCCGCGTACGTCGAGGTCGGGCGGAAGGTCGTGCCCGAAGCCCGCTGGATCTGTGCGGACGTTCTCACCCTGGACCCGAAGATCCTGGGGCGGTTCGACTACGCGGTAGCCAACCCCCCCTTCGGTCGAGTGGAGCGGAGCGGGAACGGTCCGAGGTACCGGGGCCCGAACTTCGAGTTCCACGTCATCGACATCGCGTCGACCCTCGCACGGAAGGGCGTGTTCCTCGTGCCGCAGCTTTCCGCCCCGTTCAAGGTCTCGGGCGTCCCCTACTACGAGGAGCAGCGCAGCACGGTGTACGAGCGCTTCCACCGGGAGACCGGATTCACCCTGTCGTCCCGCGTGGGCATCGACACGTCCGCCTACGCGGACGGGTGGCGAGGTGTCAGCCCGCGCACAGAGGTGGTGTTCGCTGACTTCGAGGACGCGGAAGAGGGGCTGTTGCCGGTCCCCGCCCCGCGCTCCGTGTCCACCCCGCGTGCCGCCGTGCCCAAGCCGACGGCGGCCACGTACGAGTACGTGGAAGCGGCGCTGTTCTGAGACGGCCTCTCTGCTGCCGTCCTGCCCTGCCCCAGTTGAGCTGGCCGGGGCAGGGCGGGGTCGTCGTGCGCCACGGCGGTAGCGGGCACGCCTGGCGGCGTGGCGGTGTTGGTGGCCCGGTGCGTGCTCGCCGGCCCCGGCCTCCTTCGTCGGCCGGTGCCGGCGGCACCGGGCCGTGGACGCGCCTGGCGGCGCGACCCCTTTGTCCGGCCGCGGGGCGGCCGGGGTCCGCTGGCGCGGACCGGGCCCTCCTTCGTCGGGCCGAACGGACGCCCCTGGCGGGGCGGCTGTTTCCGTTCGGGTCCGCTGGCGCGGACCGCCGGGACCGTTCGCGCTGGCCGGTGCCGCTACCGGGCTGCACCAGGTGGCCGGTCGAGGCGAACATCAATGCCTCCGGCGGGCGCCGGGCCTGCCCAAGGGGTGCGGGGGCGGTACGCCGAGTACGGCCCGGTGGGTGGCTGGGGTGGAGGGGTGGGCGGGGGCTCCCCTCGGCCGACCGGTCACCCTTCGGGCTACCACCGAACCTGCGGGGGGTGCCAGGCCGAGCCGCTTCGCGGTCGCTTCGCGAGCCTGGCACCCCCCGCAGAACCGGCGGTTGGGCGGAGCTGCCCGGCCAACCGAGGGGAGCCCCCGCCCACCGGGCGGAGTTGTGGCGGAGGCCGCCGGGCGAGGCCCGCGCGGGTAGGGCGGAAACCGCCGCTGACCTGCGGAAATGTGTGATCCAGATCACCCCGCTGGACCGCCGTTTCAGGTGGACTCAGGCACTCAGATAAGGCAGAATTAGTGATGTCGGAAGGGGATGGCAGCCCCGGACGACAGGCCCGAACCTTCAACGCAAAAGGACAAACCCGATGGGGTACAGGAAGCTCGCGCCGGAAGCCCGGCGAGAACTCGGCAGGCAGCGCACCGCCGAACTGGCGGATCTTCTCCAGGCCGGATACGCAGCTATGGGGCGCCGCGACGTGTGGGCGGCGGTCATGAGGGCGGGAGCCGTCCATCTGAACCACCGCGGACCTGTCAACGCCATCGCCATCGGCCTCCAGGCCCCGGAGGCGACGCGCGTACTCGGCTACAAGGCATGGCAGGACGAGGGGCGGCAGGTTCGCAAGGACGAGACCGGCATCCGGATCTGGGGGCCCATGCGAGGGCGGCGGGGGGACGAGCCGTCGACGCTGGACGACCCCGAACAGCAGGACGAGGCACCGGCGCGTGGGTGGGTCTCGAACGCGGTCTTCGACATCTCGCAGACCGACGGCCCGCCGGTCAAGCCCCGCCCGCTCTCCGGCAGCCCTGCCCAGGTGATCCGTAACCGGCTGATCGCCGCTCTGACCGCCCAAGGGGACCACCGCGCCTTTCTGGTCAACGGGGTGCCCGCCGAGGCGATCGACCCGGAGGACGCCTCCCGGGCCCTGCTGCTGAAGGTCGCCCGGACCGCCATCGAGTCCACGGGCGGAGTCGACGCCGAGCAGGTCGAGGCCGAGGCGGCAGCCGCCTCCCACGTCGCCGCCCGCATCCTCCGAGTGCCGCCGGGCCCCCTGCTGGTCCCGCCGTCCGCCGGATGGATCACCGCCGACCCGAAGAACCCGCCCGTGAAGACCAGCGCCGTACGGGCGATCACGGTCGGCCGCAGCCTCGCGCAGCTGATCGGGGATGTCTGCCCCTGCTGCGACGGCACCCGTCACGCGCTCGACCGCGCCGAAGCCTGACAGCCCCCGGGCCGGTGCCAGTCGGCACCGGCCCCCACTCCCCGAGAGGTAGACGTGAACACCGAAGCAGCCCAGCCCCAGGCCCCCGCCATCGAGGAGGCCCACCCCCGCACCAGCACCGTGCGGCACCGCACGCTTCCCCTGATCCTCGGAACCGTCACCGGATACGGCACCGACCCCTTCACCGGCGACCGGCTGGCCATGGTCGTCTGGCCCGGCATGGTCAAGTCGGCCGGATACAGGGCGGACGAGATCGCGCAGGAGGCGTAACCCGTGCGGCAAGAGGACGTCGAGCGACTGCACGCGGAATCCCGCGTCCACCCCGTGCACGCGCCGGAGGCGGACGGGGCCGGAGAAGTTCCCATGATCACGCTGGGCGGAGTGCAGGTGTCGGTATACGTCGTGCTGGACCCAGACGGCGAAGCCCGTATGCGCCTGTCGGTCGACCTGGACGAGGCGTCGCCGGATCTACTCAACAGTGCGGGAGTCCTCCCGGCGGAGCTGCTGATGGGTGGACAACGCGTGTGGTGGGGAAGCTAGAAACACGCACGTCACAACGTTGACGCAGTCTCTCGAATAAGGCAGAATTAGCATTGCCGGGAGGGGATGGCAGCCCCTCCCGGCAACAGCCCGAACCTTCAACACCGGGAGACTGCATGTCATACGCAGATGAAGCGGCCCGCATCGCAACCGCCGTGGCCGGTCTACCCGTCAGGGTCCGCAAGTGGGTGCCGGATGCCCGAGACCCCCGCCGACGCTTCGCCGGATGGGAGCCCGCCCAGGTCGCCGGTCCGGCCGCCGAAGGCGACTCCCTGGCGTGGGGGATCGAGTACAGCGACGGCCGCGAGGCGTCCGTTCAGTGGCCCGACGTCATGTTCTCCGCCGAGACCTTCCAGGAGGCAGTCAGCCGACTCACCAGCAGCACTGCCTGACCCGCCGGAGGGAGAGAGGCAGCTCTCCCCCGGTCCAGCACCCAAACCTTCAACAGGAGTTCACATGACCACGACCCTTGAGCAGATGACCGCTTTCATCGTCGGTGACGCCGACGACGCAGCGCTGGAGCACATCATCGAGGCCGTCAACACCCGACGCCGGGGCGACCGCATCAAGGCGGAGACCGTTGCCGCCGCGACGGTGACGAAGGGGGCCACGGTGGAGCTTGCCAAGCTCTCCCCCGCGTACCTCAACGGCCTTAAGGGGATCGTCTCCGAGGTCGACCGCCCCCGTCGCGGCAAGCCGCGTGCCACCGTGACGCTCGACGCGGACAGCACGGACGTCCTGCGCTACAACGGAAGCCGTAAGTTCTTCGTCGCCCCCGGCGTCACGAACTACGACCTCCACGGCGTCCCGCTCACCTGCTGCGTGACGGCCGAGGCGTCCGCCGCCGAGTAGTACCCGCCGCGCGACGCGGCCCGTCCCCGCCGAGTCGGCCGGGGCCGGGCCGCGTCGTGCTGTACGGCGGCGGTAGCGGGCACGCCTGGCGGCGTGGCGGTGTTGTGGCCCGGTGCGTGCTCGCCGGCCCCGGCCTCCTTCGTCGGCCGGTGCCGTCGGCACCGGGCCGTGGACGCGCCTGGCGGCGCGGCCCCTCTTTCTGGCCCCTTCGGGGCCGGGGGTCCGCTGGCGCGGACCGGGCCCTCCTTCGTCGGGCCGAACGGACGCCCCTGGCGGGGCGACGGCATCCGTTCGGGTCCGCTGGCGCGGACCGCCGGTCTGTCCGCGCCGGCCGGTGCCGCCACCGGGCTGCACCTGGTCGTGGTGAGAAAGATGGACGCCTCCGGCGGGCCCTTACTCCCAAGGGGGTGGGGGCTCGTCGTGTGTGTGCGGGCCGGGAAGTGGCTGGGGTTGGGGGGTGGCCGGGGGCTCCCCTCGGCCGGACGGGCACCCTTCGGGCTACCACCGAACCTGCGGGGGGTGCCAGGCCGAGCCGCTTCGCGGTCGCGCAAGCGCGAGCCTGGCACCCCCCGCAGAACCGGCGGTACGGCGGAGCTGCCCGACCGACCGAGGGGAGCCCCCGCCCACCGGGCGGAGTTGTGGCGGAGGCCGCCGGGCAAGGCCCGCGCGGGTGGGGCGGAAACCGCCGCTGACCTGCGGAAAGATGTGATGCAGGTCACCCCGCCGGACCCCCGTTCCGGGTGGACTCAGGCACTCCAATAAGGCAGAATTAGTGATGTCGGAAGGGGATGGCAGCCCCGGACGACAGACCCCGAACCTTCAACACCAGGGAGACGACATGATCACCAGCACCCCCTACTACCGCACCGGTGGAGTCGTCTCCTTCCACCGCAAGGGCCCCCGGATCGCGGAGGGCCGGGACGTTCCCCTCACCGTGGTCCCGATGCACCCCAAGGAACTCCGGCACTACGACTGGTTGCTCGAAGTGCTCCAGGAGGACGGCTACCACGGCGACATCGTGGCCGCCAACGTCTACTTCGCCGACACGGACGCCTTTCTCGGAGTCTTCTTCAGCGACGGCCGCCGGGCGCACGCCGAGTGGTGGGACGACGTCGTTCTTCACGACCTGGAGTTCGTCGCCGAGGTCCGCACCCCGCAGATCGCTCTGAACTACATGGTGGACCGGTGGAACTGGATGCACGGTCGCGTGCTGCCCACCCGTGAGCCCTGGGAGGACGACGAAACGCTGGCCAGTCGCCGCAGGGAAATCCTGAAGGCCCACACCGTGGCAGGCCGCCCCTCCCCGTCCGCCGAGACCCTGACGAAGGCCATTGCTGCCGACGAAGCCGTCGCCGCAGAGAAGGCCCGAGCCGACGCCGAGAAGCGCGCCGCGTACGAAGCGGCGACCCGCAGCAGCGCGTTCGGATTCGACGTCGCCCTGGCCGATCCGTACCGCGTCATCGCCCTGGCCAAGGCCGGACGGCCAGGCCGATGTGACCACCCCCGCTGCACGCAGCCCGCGCCTGTGGCCATCGAGGCGGACCCGTGGATCAAGCGGGACCCCGCCGACCGCCGCCCCGTCCGTATCCGGGCCTGCGCGTTCCACTTCCTGAACGCCATTGACGCGGTGTTCGGGTCCTGACGCCACCCCGCCCGCCGGGCCCGCCCCTGGCGGGCCCCGCACCTTCGACAGAGGAGATCATGATGAGGACCGCAGCGGACGAGACCGAGGTGTACCGGCTGGTCCCACGCCTGAAGACGATCACGGTGAAGGGTGCCGACGTGCAGCCTGGTGATCACCTGTACCAGTACAAGCACCAGGCCGGTGTCAGGGTCGGGGCGATGTGGTGCGGCCGTGTGCCCGGAGGCACGGAATGGGACCGCTACCGGGTGAACTTCCGGCAGGCAGACTTCCCGTGGAGCTACAGCAGCATTAGCCCCCTGATGGAGTACCCCGTTCAGAGGTCCGGGGTCTACGTCGAGGGGTGGAGTCCCGAGGACTGCGAGAAGCGCCGCAACGAGCTGTTCGAGGAGTTGCGGCGGGTCGAGATCGACGGCGAGGACGCCGAGCTGCGGCCGATCTTCGACCCGGACCGTCGGACCTACTCCGTCCAGCTCTGGACGCGGGAAGAGCTCACGGCGACCCACGGCGCCACCGACAATTTCCGGTACTCGGACGAGCCGCTGGAGGCCATCGATGCGTTCCTGAGTGAACAGGGCATCAGCCGCGCGATCACGGACGACGAGGCGTTCCGAGTGCGCGCCGGTCTCAAGTACGCCAGGGGCGGCATGGAGTGGGCCGCCTTCACCAGCTGACCGCCGCGACGCCGCACCGCCCCCGCCGAGCGGGCCGGGGGCGGGGCGTCGTCGCGGCGGTAGCGGACGCCCCTGGCGGGGCGGCGGTGTTTTGGCCCGGTGCGTGCTCGCCGGCCCCGGCCTCCTTCGTCGGCCGGTGCCGTCGGCACCGGGCCGTGGACGCGCCTGGCGGCGCGGCCCCTCTTTCTGGCCCCTTCGGGGCCGGGGGTCCGCTGGCGCGGACCGGGCCCTCCTTCGTCGGGCCGAACGGGCGCCCCTGGCGGGGCGGCTGTTTCCGTTCGGGTCCGCTGGCGCGGACCGCCGGTCTGTCCGCGCCGGCCGAGGCGGAGTCCGGGCTGCACGAGGTGGCGAGGAACGAATGACCGCCTCCGGCGAGGGCCCTTCACTCCCAAGGGGCTGGGGTGCATGGCGAGTTGAGGTCCGGTGGGTGGCTGGGGTGAGGGTGGGCGGGGGCTCCCCTCGGCCGGTCGGTCACCCGGAGGGCTACCACCGAACCTGCGGGGGGTGCCAGGCCGAGCCGCTTCGCGGTCGCGCAAGCGCGAGCCTGGCACCCCCCGCAGAACCGGCGGTTGGGCGGAGCTGCCCGACCGACCGAGGGGAGCCCCCGCCCACCGGGCGGAGCCATGGCGGAGGCCGCCGGGCGAGGCCCGCGCGGGTGGGGGTAGAAATCGCCGCTGACCTGCGGGAACGTGTGATGTAGATCACTCGCCGAAAGGGTCTCCAAGGCTGGACTTTGACCCCAAAATAAGGCATTATTAGTGATGTCGGAAGGGGTGGCAGTCCCTCCCGGCAACCCGAACCTTCAACACGGGAGCAACGATGTACGCAGAGCTGAAGACCGAGACCCCGCGCGAGATCGGCGGATTCGCCCTCTATCTGGCCACCACCTACGCGTGGACCGAGGGGCACCCCCGGCTGGTGACGGCCGCCGCCGACATCAACGCGGCATGGTGGACCGTCCGCGCGGCCGACGTGTCGGACGAGCTGACCGTCAGTCAGTCGTCGGACTCGGAACTGGTCCGGCTGCTCGACGCCACGGACGGCACGGTGGTCACCACGATCGTCCCCGTCCCCGCTGGGATGCTCGACCACCACACCCCCACCCTCGCGGAGGCCCGCACCATCCCCCTCGCCGCCCGGTGGGTGAGCAGCAAGCTGTTCACCGGCCAGTCGATGGCCGAGCCCGAGAGCGCCGACCGGTACGAGGTGCGCGACCTGCTGGTCCGGGCTGCCCGCCGGGGCGAGACCGTCGCGACGAGCCCGGACCTGATCATCGTCCGTGACCCCGAGAACCGGCCCGTCGCGTTCCTCCGCGATGGATGGCACCCGCAGAACGCCCGCCCCTCCGCCCCTGGCCTGAGCGCACTGCTCAAGCGCCGCCGCCGGTAGAACCCCGGTGGGCCCGCCCGGTGGCAGCCGGGCGGGCCCACCCCACCAGGGGCTTTGGCAGAAGCCCCACCCGAACCTTCAACGCAGGGAGACAACGAGATGGCGACGAACGACGCCCCCGACACCCCGAAGAAGCGGTACAGCATCGGTGACCGGTCCATGGGCGGCCGGTACCCCGTCACGGTCGACGGGAAGCTGATCGGTCACATCTACCGCTGGCACGGCGACTGGCACGCGCGTGTGCTGGGCCAGGTCGAGGAGAGCCAGCACGAGAACCGCGACAAGGCCGCCGCCCACCTGGACACCGTCACCCAGTCCGGCGCCACCCTTCCCGAGACCGAACAGGCCGGTGACGCGGCACTGGAGGGCATCGTCCCGTGGCTGCACCCGCGGATGGCGCCGACCCGGCGCAACATCCTGAGCGCGGGCATCTGCCTGGGCAGGCTCGATGAACTGGCATGGGACCCCAAGCATGGCTATCCCGGGTCCGACAACCCGTTCGAGATGAAGGATCTGATCTGCGGCTGGGTCGGAAACCGCTGGTGGAGCCACCTGCGCGGGCGGAACGGTGACCCGACGCCGCGTCCCGCGTGGCGGCACGAGGGATGCAAGGTCCCGTTCGAGGAGCAGGCCGCCCGCGTGGCCGAGCTGGTGGGCAAGCGCCCCACCCAGTGCCCGTGCGAGACCGGCCACCCGACCGAACGCGAGGCAGTGACCGGCCTCCTGGACGAGGCCGACCGCGCCCGCAAGGCCGGTGACATCGAGGCCCTGCGCGCTCACCTCACCCGGCTGCTCGGTCCCTGCCCGGCGGCGCCGACCCGCGCCGCGGTGATGCGGGACATCGTCAAGCCCCCGCAGAAGGGCTGACCTGCACCGGGGGCACGGGCCTACGCCCGTGCCCCCGGCGACAGGGCGGCGATCGAGTCGCCCGCCACGAGCGCCGCCGTCCGCCGGCGCGAAGCCACCCGACCCGAGGAATCAACTCCCCGTGCCCGCAACTGCCCCGCCCGCAGCCCTCTTTGACCTGCCCGAGCCCTCGGAACGGACCACGTTCGGCCGGTCCTCCGGCATGACCGTGCTGAGCTACGGACTCGGAGCCGACAGCACGGCCATCCTGATCGAGTTCCTGGACCACCCCGAGCGCTACGGACTGGCCACCGACCTCTCCGACTTGATCGTGATCCACGCGGTCACCGGCGACGAATGGCCGGACACCCTGGACTACGTCGACCGGCTGGTCCTGCCGCGCCTCCGCCGGGCCGGGGTCCGGCTGGTACAGGTCGCCCGCGCTGGCCGCCAGGACGCGGACGGCGTGGTCGTCCTGGACGACAGCCGATCTCCCCGACGGATCTTCGCGCGGGGGCCGTGGTGCCTGAGCGACGAGCTCCGGGAGGCCGGAACCGTCCCCCAGATCGCCAACGGGCGGAGGACGTGCAGCATTCGCTTTAAGGGCTGGTGCCTGGACCAGTGGACAGAGGCCGAGTTCGGCGGTGCGAGTTACCGCCGGGTGATCGGCTACCACTACGGCGAGCTGAAGCGCGCGGAGAAGGACAGCCGCATCCAGCGCGAGCACAACAGGGCCGCGGGCCGGACCATCTGCGAACCGTTCTATCCCCTGATCCTGGCCCGTCAAGACCGGGCGGACGTCGAGCGGTACGTCCTGGAACGGCTCGGAGAGCCGGTGAAGAAGAGCTACTGCGCACAGTGCCCCTTCAGCGGCGTGTGTGCGAGCAGGGAAGCCCACGAAGCGCGTCTGCGGGACCATCCGCACATCGCCGCGGACGTCATGAGGATGGAGCACGTCGCGATGGCGCTCAACGAGCGCTCCAGCCTGTACGGGACGGACAGCCTGTACCGCAGGCTCACCGAGGACGGCCGTAACCACCCCGTGCTCAGCGCCTTCGAGGAGTCGTTGGACCAAGCCCCGTACGCGGTCTACGAGGTGCGGAGGATCTACTACGCGGCGCGTACGCCGGACTGCCGCACCCATCACGGCCGGTCCTGCCGGTCACCGAAGTGGTGGTGCCGACAGCCGCGGACCGAGCAGTGCCGGGCCGATCACCCCACCGGTGAGGACTTCGAGCCGTGGTGCCCCGGGCACCGCGAATGCCGGGGACCGGCGAAGAAGGGCCCCGCCTGGAGGTCGGTGCGGACCGTCTGGGAAGGCGACCGCCGCACCGCCGAGCAGCTGGTCCGGCAGTTCGCCGCCCGCCACGGGCTCGCCCTGGAGCGCGGGGAGACGTCAGGCATCCAGCGGGCCCACTACCTCACCGCCGACGGCGGGTTCCCGACGGCCTCCGCCTTCGCCGTCGCGGCGCCGGCCGGAGTCCGCGACAAGCAGCGAAAGCACTTCGAGGAGGCATGGACCCGGCACACCGGGGACGTCGGCACCCGCTGGAACCCGCTCCGTCCGCTGCCCGCGCCCGAACCCCCACGCCCCACGGGCGGAAAGCCGCTGATCCGCCGGGCCAAGACGATCGGCGGCGTGACCCTCATCGCCTGATCCACCCCGCGGGCTCCGGAACGGCCGGAGCCCGCCCAACACCGAGGAGAGCAAGATGAGTTACACCGATCCGGTCGCTTTCGCCGCGACCCGGCACCGCATTGTGATCAATCTGTCCGGCGGGAAGGACGGCGTGATCGCGGGCGCCAAGGCGATGGACGCCGCCCGCCGGGCCGGGGTCGCCGACCGCGTCTGGACCGCCCACGCCAGCCTGGGCCCGATGGAGTGGCCCGCCGTCACCGTGGACGGGGTCCGGTGGCCGAGCGCGAGCGAGCTCGCCGCCCAGCACAGCCAGATCCTCGGCGTCCCGCCGGAGCGGCACATCGAGGTCCGCCGCACCCGGCAGGTCGACGGCCGCACGGTCCCCTTCGATCTGCTCACGTTCATCGCCGAGCGCGGGGATTGGCCCTGGCTGGGCCAGGCCCGCACCTGCACGGGGCCGTGGAAGACGAAAATGGTGTTCGGGGCGTTCACCTCGCAGGTCCGAGCCATGCGCAAGGAGGTCCAGGGCCCGCTGATGTTCGCCAACGTCCTCGGCCTGAGGGCGGAGGAGAGCCGCGACCGCCGCAACCGGCAGGTGTGGCGCCGCACGACCGACAACTCCCACCGCGTGGTGGACGAGTGGCTGCCAGCCCACCAGGTGAGCACTGCCGACGTGTGGGCGTGGACCCTCGCGGAAGAGGTCCCGTACCACTGGTGCTACGACTCCCACCCCGGCGCCCGGGACCGTCGGGGGTCCAGCCGCTGTTCCTGCTCGACCTGCACGCTGGCCAACCACCGCGATCTGCTGCTGGGAGTCGCCCGCCGGCCCCGACTTGCCGAGCTGTGCGCATTGGTCGAACGGGTCAGGCAGGTCCCCTTCAACCCGAACATCACGATGGCCGAGCTGATCGAGCAGTCCCGCCGCCGCGACGCTCCCGACCCGGGCGTCCGCGTCGAGGAGAACGCCGACTTCGAGCGCATGGAACGGGACGTGCACGCCGCCCTCCGGCTGCCGCCGACGTACGAGTCCAAAGCCCGTACCGGGTCCGCCCCGCTGGTGCACGCCACCGGCGGGTGCGACACCTGCACCCTGACGATGTAGGCCCAGAGCAGGGACAACAGCGTTGACCCCGCCCCCTACATAAGGCAGAATTAGCTATGTCCGAAGGTGTGGCAGTTCCTTCGGGCAGACCCCGAACCTTCAACGACGAGGAGCCGCGATGAGCCCCACCGCGCTTACCGCGCTCTCCGCGGGGGCGGACCCGCCAGGTCCACCGCGACTGACCAACCCGCCGGCCCGGCCGTCCCGCACGGCCGGGCCGCGCCGCCCCCCAGGAGAACGCATGACCAGCATGTCCCTCACCTTCCCCGTCCGGACCGATCAACTGGCCACCCTGCGGCAGGCGATCGAGCAGGCGGACCGGCAGACCCGGGCACACGGGCTAGGCGGTTGCCACCTCACCCGCGGCCCTGTCGAGTCCATGCCGTGGCCCGACATCAACGGCGTTCCCATCGGTACCGTGGCCAGCCAGGACGTCACCGTGACGCTCCCCCTGCTGCAGTTCGAGGGGTGGACCGTCATCGCCCAGGTCGAGCACGACCCGGCGGCGGGCAGCGTTGTCACCGCACTCCCCCCGTACGAGGACGAGGCCGCCGACCGGATCGCGCACTGCGACGCCTGCGGAGAGCGGGGGGCCCTGACCAGCTATCTCCTCCGCCACGAGGACGGCAGCACGATGCAGTTGGGCACGACGTGCGCGGGCCCGTACGCGAATCTCCCCGTGGCCGTCCTGCGCGATCTGTGGCGCCTGATTCGCTGGTGCACGACGGTCGAGCCGTACGAGCCGGGAGAGGTGCCGCCGGATCTTCGGCTCCACGTCGACCAGGTCCTGGAGTACGCCGTCGCCCTGACGGTCCAGGCCGGGTACGTCAAGCGGGGCGAGGGCTGGACGACCGCCGAGCAGGTTCGCGCACTTCTGCTGGGCGGCGCCGGCCGGGAGGACCTGGACCAGCTGCACGAACACCTTCGAGCCGCCGAGGACGTCGCGGCCACGGCCGCCGCCGTCCGGGACTGGTGCCGTCGAGGCGACACCGCCGCGAGCGACTACCGCCACAAGCTGGCCCGCGCGGTCGCGCGGGACGTGGCGCCCGGAGACATCGGCCTGTTGGCGTCCGCGGTTCCGATGTATCTGCGCGATTCCCAGCGCCAGTTGACCGCGAAGGACCGCGAGTCGATCACGGCCACGGTGACGGAGGTCAGCCCACTCGCGAGCCAGTGGGGTGAGCGCCGCCGTATCCGTTTCACCGACGGTGCCGGGCGTCTATACGCGTGGGACTCGATGGCTCAGCCCTTCCCCGACGAAGGGCAGCGTCTCCGTGTCACCGGCCGGGTTGTGCGCAACGCGGTCCGGGAGGGCAAGGTCGAGACGTACCTGACCCGGTGCCGTGTCGCGCCGGCCTGAGCCTGGTCGACGGCGTCCGCCACGGCTCCGCCCGGTGGGCGGGGGCTCCCCTCGGTCGGTCGGGCAGGCTCCGCCCGTACCCGGGTTCCGGTGGGGTTGCCAGGCTCGCGAAGCGACCGCGAAGCGGCCCCGGCCTGGCGGCCCCGCCGGGTTCCGGGTAGCCCTCCGGGTGACCGACCGGCCGAGGGGAGACCCCGGCCGCCCCCACACCCCAGCCACCCACGGCCCGCACACGACGACGGAGCCCCCGCCCCCTTGGGAGTGAGGGCCCCGCCGGAGGCGGTCCTGTAGGTATGAAGAGAAGCCGGACGCGGGTAGTCCCAACCGTCCAGACAAGCCGTTGAGCTGGCATTTTGTGGCTTGTACCCCCCGATTTGAGGGGGCATAATTAGGGATTCCGACAGGTTTGAAACAGCCTGTCGGTGTCGTGCGGTCGTTCGCTTCGACCATGTCCGCCGAACGACTGGACAGGCAGTAACCGAGTAAGGCACGATTAGTGAAGTCGAGAGGTTCGATGCTCGACTCTTCCGCGGTGACGCGGGAGGAAGTGGGGCGGACGGCCAGCCCAATGGCAGTAGTGCTGACCGTCCTGAAGCCCCCTAGCCCCAGGCCCTTCAACAAAGCCCATATACCAGGAAGGCATCTACGCATGATGGTAAACGACGCGGAGCTGCACACGGCCCCCGCCCTTGACGACCTGATCACCCTGCACGCGGGCAACACGGCCGGTGTCGACCACGGCCCGCTCTACCGCATCGAGGACGGCCCCCTCCCCAGTGACGGGGGTTGGTTCATCCAGCTTGCGGACGAGACCGCCCCCGGCGCCCAGGACTGGGCAGCGACCATCCAGAGCCAGGACATCGACACGATCACCAGGCCGATCGAGTCCGGCGTCATGAACTGGAAGCACAAGGTCGACCAGGGCGACGAGGACCAGGTCGAGGAGGACGCGGACGAGGAGCCGGAGGTCGAGCACGGCCTGACGGAGTCCGGCGTGGTACTCCTGCCCCGCACCGCCGGCCACGACCAGCACCACCGCGACCAGGGGGCGGGCAATGACGACTGAAGCCCCGTCGCGAGACGGAAAGACAACGGAGGACTCCCTCATGGCCATTCTGAACGGGCGCCGGGTATCGACCCGCAGGGAGCTCGCGGACAAGCACGACCTGAGCATCACCCACCTGGAGAAGCTGTACCGAGAGCGGGAGGCGAACGGGCACCCCGAGCCCGTCCCGGACTCCGCCGGCCGGGAACTGACCTGGTACGACGCCGACTGGCGCCGCTGGTACAAGGACCACACGGGCACGGCGGGACTGGAGAGCCGCGCTGAGCTGCAGGAGCGCACAGGACTGGGCCGGAGCACGCTCGAACTGCTCTGGCGTGAGAGGGAGGACAACAAGCATCCCGAGCCGGAGAAGACGGTCGGGAACACCATGTACTGGAACTCCAAGGAGTGGGACCGCTGGTACAAGGGCTACCAGGCTGGCCAGGAGTGGCGGACGCCGATCGACCGCAGTGGCAACGCCGAGGACGAGATCACGCTCTCGCAGGCTGCACGGGTGCTGAACATGGAGCCCACGAGCATCACGAAGTACCCCACCCGGAAGCCGAAGCACTGGCCCGATCCCATCAGGGAGGAGGAGGCCGACAGCGGCCGCGTGAAGCGCTACTACCGCCGCGGGGACATCTGGACGTACGGCGAGCTCCGCGAGCGGGGCGGTGGCGGTCGCCCCGCTGGCACGGCCGGGACCACGCGCCGCTACCCCTACGACGGGGACGAGCGGCTGGAGAAGGCCCGAAAGGCATTGAAGGCGAACCCTGACATGTCCACCGCCAGGCTCGCGGGCGAGCTCGCCCGCGAGCACGGTGGAGCTGCCGGGACCTGGTCGCACATCGTCAGCAGCGCACGGCAGAACCCGGAGGACTGACCAGATGACCACCAGCGTCACCATCGCCTCCGACGTCATCGACCAAGTGGGCCTGGACCAGGCCGCGCAGTTCCAGAGCCGCATCACTGCGTTCGAGTGCGTGGAGTGCGGGACCGCAGGGGACGCCAGGACGGAGCCCGCCGTCGTCGTGCTGCGTCGCAGCCCCGGCCTGTCCCATCTGGGAGTCGCACACCATCGCTGTGCGGACTCGCAGGTACGGGACTACGGCCCGGGAGCCCTGGCCCTCACGGAGGAGACCGAACTGGTCCCTCGCGCCATCGGCCTGCCCACGGTGGACGGCACCAAGCCCGCCCTGCTGCTTGCCTTCGTGGAGCAGGTGGCAGTCACCGAGGGCGGGCAGACTTACGACCCGGTAGTGAGGCAGCTGGTCTCGGAAGGTCTGCACGAGTTGCCAGGATTGGGCAAGGCCGCCCCGGACAGTCCTGGCTGGCGCATCGCCCTCGGCTCGGAAGGTCTCGTTAGGGTGCAGTCGGAAGCGCGGGTGCACCTCCGGGGTTACGTCGTGGTGCCGCCGCCCTGGTTGCGCCTGGCAGCCCCCGCACGAGCTGTGACACTACTGTTCGGCAGCCTGTCCCATGAGGACATTTATGCTGACCAGCCACCTTATCGGGCCTACGCTGCTGCCCTGCGAGACGGGCGGATGGTCGGAGGAACCGTCAGGTTGGAGACAGGCGTGGGTGCTTCCTGATCTCGCCTTGCGTGAAAGAGGGGCGGACCGCGTCACATGACGCGGTCCGCCCCTCTTTCTGTCGAGACGTTCTGACTCGCGGCGGGGCTGATATGGGGCTACCGGCCCGCGTCAGACCGGTACGGTCGCATCGACAACGCTCTAGGTACCGTTCGAGCACAGTCCCCCGAAAACGCGAACGCCGGGAGAGCCCCCGGCGTACGCAGTCGGAACCCACCCGTAGAAGGAGAGAGAACCGTGAAGTACCACCATAACCAGCCCGAGGGAACACAGCGATGACGTCAGACGCGTTGGTGGAAGCCAGCATCGAGACCGTCGGCCACCAGGTCACCCCGTTTCCCGTGCAGGAGCCAGAGACGAAGTGTGTCGTCGGATGGAAGGGCGGGATCGGCAAGACGACCCTCGCTCAGGAGCTGGCCTACTTGGACGACGGTGTGGGCGGCGACATGGACTGGTCGAAGGGGGGTCTGTCCAAAGGCTGGGGCTACAACGAAGAGACGCGAACCGGAGCTCCGCTGATCGAAGCCTTCGAGAACGACCGGACGCCCAGGCCGCTGCGAGGCGGTCCGCGCAAGCTGGACCTGATCCCCGGCCACAGCACCTTTGGTGAGTTCCAGCCTTCCCCTGAGGTCGTGAAGACTTCCCTCATTCGCTGGGCAGAAGAGCTGAAGAGGAAGATCACCTGGGATACGCACCCTGATGCCTGCGCCTCTACCCACGGCGCCCTGGCAGCTTCGCGTGTCGCGGTAGTCCCCGTCATCCTGAAGACGCGAGAGATGGCATCGCTGGAGCATCTGCTTCAGGACATCAGCGACTACCCGCTTCTCTTGGTCCCCTACATGGTCCCCAAGTCGGTCCCGACCTGGCACAAGGACGAGCTGAAGCGGCTGGCGAAGAAGTTCCAGGTGCCCGTCGGCCCCATCGTCTCCGAGTACGCGTGGGTCGGCGTGCGTCGCAAGCGCGTGGCCATCTGCTCTGAGCCCGTCTTCAAGAAGGAAGAGGCGTTCGTGGAGCAGATGAAGAGGGTTCACCAGGCGGTGGTCCGTTATGGCAACTGAGGAGAAGCAGGCAGTGGAAGAGGGACAGGGCACGGACGAGCTGAACGGTCTGGACGAGCTCGACCAGAAGCAGAGGGGGCGTAGCCGGACGCGTCCGCCGGCCCCTGCTCACCAGAAGGCCCCTGCGGCTCCCCAAGGGGAAAAGCGGGGGGAGAAGCAGGCCCCCGCCGCTTCAAGCTCAGCTGGAAGGGAGGTTGCCACCGTTCCGGCAGCCGCACTTCCCACTCCCGGATACGTTCCCTCCCAGGTCTCCGTCAACGACGGCCAGGGGTGGGAGATGGGGCCGGGACGCCCTGAGAACCTTCCCTCAGCGGCCGAGGTGCTGAACCAGCGCTCACCAAGGAGGGAGTCCCTGGATGCTTCTGTGGCTGCCGATCTCCGCCTGAAGAAGCGACTGAAGCGATTCGCGCTGGACAACGACGTGGATCACCTCCCTATGGGTGACATCGTCACCGTCGCCCTGGACGACTGGCTCACCTCCCGAGGATTCTGACCCTCTCTCCTCCCTCCCGGCAGTCCCACGGGAGGGAGGAGGAGCGGATGACTATTTCAATAGTCGCCTATGCTGATAGCTAGTCGCCTATTGATCCGCCAGGAGGTTCGGACTTGAGTGCCAAGGAACGCCAGATCGCTTCCCTGCGTGCCATCGCGGACGAGTTGGAGGCCGAATCCTCCGAAGAGGAAGGAAGTGACCCTTACGAGGCACACCCCGACACTCTTCGGATCATCGAGTCAAGGGGAACGAAGAGGGGGCAGTTCAACTACTCGGTACCGCAGGAGCTGGACCTTCAGCGTCGCATTCGCAGGTACCACGTAGAGCACGGAACTCAGCACGGCGACGTCGTGGCTCTAGCGCTCGATAGCTGGCTCAGGTCCCAGGGCTTTCCCCCTCCCCCGTCTTCCGTAAGAGATGAGAAGTGAGCAGGGAGCCCTCCGTGGAAGTTCATGCAGGGATCTTGACAAGCAAGGAAAAGTAAGGCATAATTAGGGATAGCGCAAGAGGTTGATGCGTGTCCATTAAGCACGAAACCCCGGGTGCCACTGCTTGGAGGGCAGGCATCCCGGGGTCTCACACCAGAGACGAGGCTCCGATGTCGTACTTCAGTATCACCCCAGAATGGGGTGGACGTGCACCTTCCGGTGCTCTGCTGCCGGAGGTGGGGGCGTGAACGTGCTTCCCCGTATTCACGCCGTGGCGGAGTCCCTGGGTGTGCCGCCGTGGACGGTCGCTCTCGGCGGAGTGCTCGCGGGCGTGGCGGCCCTGGCCCTGCTGATCCTGGTCGTGCGCCTGGCCGGCCGGGCGGCGACGCGAGCGGTCGAGAAGGCCCGCCGCGACGATGACACCGAGGCCCGTGCCCGGGTCATGGCCATGATTGACGACCGCTGGCGGACCATCGTCGGCATCTGCGGCATGTCCGTCAGCATGTACGGCCTGTACGGGTTCGCCGAGGACACCGCGGGGCTGCCGCTGCTGTTGAGGATCTTCTTCATCGCGATCTTCGATGGTGCGGAGATCGGCCTCATGTTGGGCCTGGCGCGGTCCCTGGCCGCCCAGGATGTCCCGCGGTGGACCGAGGGCATGATCCGGTCCCGGCGGATGGCGTGGGGCCTGGTGGCGCTCTCGGCGGCGGCGAACTGGGTGCACGCGCCGGAGGGCGGTGGCCTGTGGGCGAAGGTGGCCCTGGCCGGTGTGCCGGTGGTGTCGATCAAGCTGCTGGAGCATGGGCTGGACCTGCGGATCGCAGAGCTGGCGAAGGCCGAGGAGGAGGACGGCGTCCGGCCGGGCCCCCTTCGTCTGTTCGTTCTGCTGTGGCGCCGGATCTGGATCGCGGCTTTCGCGTGGCTGGGTCTGGACACGACGTCTACGACCAGTGAGACCTCCCGCCGACTGTTGGCTCAGCGTGCGGCCCGTGCGGTCATCGTGCTGGCCCGTGCCCAGAAGCGTGCCGACCGTACGTTCCGATTCGGCTGGCGGAAATCGCTGGCCGACCGGGCGGTGGACCGGCGGACCGAGGACGCGGCGGTCGCACTGGACCGCGCGGACGCCCCGGTCAACGTCGACCAGGCTCTTGCCGTGGTCCGGCGGACCATGGGCCACATGCAGGCCGGGCGGCTGGGACGGCTCGACTACGCGGATGTCGACGACGTGGTGAACACCGTGGTCTCGCTGCCCGCGCTGCAGCAGAAGGTCACGCAGAAGCTGGAGGAGCAGAAGGCCGAGGTTCAGGACGAGCTGCGTGCAGCGGAGCGGGCCGCCAAGCAGGAGCGGGACGAGGCCGTGGCCGCGCTGGAGGCGGAGCGGGAGGAGCACACTCGGCTTCAGGCGGAGCGGCAGCAGGAGCGTGAGCGCTTCGAGGAACTGGCCGAGCAGCTTCGTCAGCAGGCCGAGCAGCTTCGCACCGAAGCGGAGCAGGCGAAGCGTGAAGCGGCCGAGCAGGTTCAGCTTGTCCGTGACGCCGTCGAGCAGAGTGCGACGCGTGAAGCGGAGGACCGCCGAGCGGAGCGGGAGACCACCGAGCAGCGGGCCGAGCGTGAAGCGAAGCGGTGGCACGAGCAGACCGAGCAGCTTCGTGACGAGGCGAAGCGGCAGCTTCAGGAGCAGGCGGAGCGGTTCGAGCAGCAGAGCGCCGAGCAGGTCCGTACGGAGCGGGACCGGTGGAGCAGGGAGCTGGAGCAGCTTCGCACCGAAGCAGAGCGGCAGCTTCGCGCGCAGGCCGAACAGCTTCGCACCGAAGCGGAGCAGGCGAAGCGTGAAGCGACCGAGCGGGTCGAGCGCGAAGCGGCCGAGCGGCTGGCGACGGAGCGGGCCGAGGCGGAGCGGAAGATCGAAGCGAAGCAGGCCGAGGCGGAGCGCGAGATCGAAGCAGAGCGCGCCGAGGCGAAGCGCAAGATCGCCGTTGCGCAGGAGCAGGCGGAGCAGCTTCAGGCTCAGCTCGACGCGAAGCAGGCGGAGTCGGAGCAGACCGCGCCGGCCGGGACGGCGGCGGAGCAGCCGCGGACGCCGAAGCCGAGGGAGGCGTCGAAGCCGACGCTGACCAAGGGCTCGCTGAAGCAGCTCTTCATCCAGCGGGTGCACGAGCTGTGCGAGCAGGGCGAACCCCGTCTGCTCGGACCGGCGGTGACCCCCCGCACCCGTACCGATGTCGCGTACCAGGTGCAGGCTGAACTGGGGCTGACGTCGCAGGGGACGGCCCGCACCTACATGCAGGAAGCGATGGAGCGCTGGGAGGCCGCCCAGCAGGCCGCGGCGGAGAAGAAGGCGCCTGCCAAGACGGCCGAGGCCGCCAAGGACAAGGGCAAGGGCAAGCTGTTGGACACCTTCGGGCGTCCGATCGCAGACCTGGACGCGCTGGAATCGAAGGGGGCCCTGGCGCGGATCTGATCTAGACGCAAACGGGGGGCTGGTCGGACCTGGAAAGGGTCCGGCCAGCCCCCCGTTTTACTGCCCGCCGACCTCCTTGGCGCGGCGTCGCAGGAGGCCCTGAGTGCCGTTCTACGGCTCTGCTGGCAACCCCCCGGCCGGAGGTTCGGAGTCGTCCCGGACGGGCGTCCAGCGGCCCCGAGGCCGGTTCCGAGTCGAGGGGTGAGGAGCTGGTAGGCCGGTAGGTAGGTGGTAGGTAAGCGCCGGTAGGTGGCATCTGACCTGCGGATCTACCCGACTACCGGGCGACGGGACGCGCCGGCCCGACCAGTTGGGGAGCGGGGTGTCAGGCGGTGGTGGTCCACCGGTAGGAGAGCGACCACAGGTGTGCGGGGAGCACGCTGACGGTGACCGCCACGGTCCGGTCGGCGGTGGCAGCGGTGCGGGTCAGGTGGATGACCCTGTTGTCCGCGTCGATCTCCAGCGCGGTCGCTTCGTGCTCATGCGGCGGGCGGACGTTGACGGTCTCGGAGAAGTCCGTGGGCCGGTGCCCGAGCTCGGCCAGAAAGCCTTGTACGCCTCGGGGGCCGAGGTCTGGGTGCTCCAGGTCGGTGTGCCGTGCGATGTCGAGCGGCAGGTAGGTGACTGCGAGCTGGACGGGAGTGCCGGGATCGGCGGGCGCGGAGCCGGCCGCCACGGCGAACGTCCGCGTCTCGCGGACGAGGGCCTGCCCATGCCGCTTCAGGCCGAGTAGATCGGCCAGGTCCTGTGGGGCCCGCTCTGTGCGGACCTCGGGGAAACGGCGGGCGACGAGTCCGAGCGTGCGCAGCTCCGCTTCGAGCGCGTCGTCCGAGCCCTCCGCTTCACCGTCGGGGCCGGAGCGGAGCAGGACGTCCGTCCGCCGGGTGATCCGCTTCAGCAAGCGGGAGACGTAGGCCCCGGACCCCTTGCGCGTGGTCACCAGGCCCTCGGCGGCGGCGACCCGGACGGCCCGCTCTACAGCGGAGCGGGTGCACCCCAGATGGTCGGCCAGTTCGGCAGCGGCCGGGAGCCGGGAACCGGGTTCGTACGTGCCGCCCGTCACGGCGTCCCGCAGTCGCTGAGCGACGTGACGGAACTCCGGGGTGGCGGACGGGTGCTGTGTCATGAGCTGAGCGTAAGGCTCCGCAGCAGATCACTCAATCTCCCGAGGAGATTTCTAAATCTCCCGTGGAACTTGATTGACCTCCCGTGGAGGTTGGCGTTTACTAGAGGTATCGCAGGACGCCAACGCGCTTGCTGCGAAGTCGCCTTACGCGACAACGGCCCCGCCGGTGCTGAGCACCAACGAGGCCGGATGCACCTCGGAGCGACCCCCTACCGCCAAGCAGATGGGCCGCCCCGAGTCCCTATCCCAACGCATGGAACAGGACTCACATCATGGCAGAGCAGAAGACCAACACGCCGCAGAAGAGCTACCTGCGGACGGGGCAGCCGGGTATCCCCGTGCCGGGAGCCGGCCGGACGGACGGCCGCCTCCGTCAGGGCGACGAGATGATCCCGCAGAAGCGTCGCTGACTGCTGATCGCCACTCGTGTGCCTGGCGCTGATCAGCAGCCCCACGGCACAGGCAGGGCTCTCACCCCGCAGCGTCACCGGCCGCGACCCTTCGTCGCGGCCGGGGCCGCCGCCCCCTCCCGAAGGACAGCCGTGTTTGACCTTGTGCTCGGCGCCGTCGTGGTCGCGCTCGCCGTGACCCACCTGTACCGGCCGAAGAGCAGGAAGGTCCGAATCGCCAAGGACGCCGTGACGGTCAGCACCGTCGTGGCGGTCCTCGCCGTTTGGAGCCAACTGTGACGCTTCTTCACTTGCACCGTGGACGCGCTCCGCGCGCCCGGTCCGCGACCCCGCCCGGCCACGTCTTGACCCGCACGTACTACCCGTCCACGCGGCCCTGGACGCCGTACACGGATGCCCGTGCTCTGGACCTCCCCGCTGGCTTCGTCCGGCATCAGCAGGCGGCGACGGACAGCCCGGCCCTGCCCGGGGCCGACGAACTCCGCATCCGGCAGTTGATGACCGATGCCATCCGGAAGTGGGGGTGGCTGGCCCGATGACGACGAACACCGACTTGGAGACGCAGGTGTCCGAGGCAGGTGTCCGCGACGTGAGCGACTTCCTCGCGGACCTGGACGACGTCCTGGCGACGTCGACCGCGCCGACGATCCCGGCACCGGCCACCGAGCCGGACCCGGAGCCCGACGCTGCGGCGACGATGCCCGACGTCGCCCTGGACCTGGACATGGTCGGCCCGGACGCCGACACCGACAAGGAGCCGGTCGCGGCCGAAGCACTTGCACCGGCCCCGGTTGAGGCACCCGCCCCGGCCGCCCGGCCGCCCGCCCTGGCGAAGGACTGGTGGAACGACGTCTACAAGGACGACGCCGCGGACCAGGACACCTTCACCGGAAACGCCCCCGCTCCGGCGGTCGCGCCGCCCCCGCCGAAGCACGCCCCCGCCGCCGCCCCAGCCCAGCCGGTAGCCGAAGGGGACGACGCTGACGACGAGGACGGCGACGACGAGGACGAGGCGCCCGAGCCGAAGAAGACCCGGACCGGGCGGAAGAAGGAGCAGGACGCCGAGGACGCCGAGGCGGGCACCGACGAGGCCCCGGAACCCGCGACGACGGGCGGCCGGATCGTGGCCGCAGTCAAGAAAGCTGGTCCGGTCGTCGCTGGCACCGCGAACGGCGGCGGCCTGATCAACAACCCCCGGGGCCGTCAGACGGTCTTCGCCGGCACCGCGTACGCGGCGGGCTGGGGTCTCCACCTGGACGACTGGGTCACGGGCCTGATGGCTCACGCCGACCAGTACGCCACCCCCGTGGCTGGTTGCGCCCTGGGCCTCGGGGTCTTGGGCCTGGCCACACGGTCGAAGTTGGGCGGCGTCGTCTTCGTGTCTTCGCTGGGCCTGATCACGGCCCTGCAGATGGCCCGGCCCGCCTGGGTCGTCGGCGGCGGTGTCGCGCTGGGACTCCAGCTCGCTTACCGCATGGTCCGTGGCTGGGTCGGCCACTACGGCGACAAGTGGCCCTGGAAGGGCGTGGTCTGGGCTGCCCACGTTCCCGCCGCCACGGCCACCGTCGCATTCCTCCTGTACGGCACGAACTAACCGAGAAGGCAGATCACAGACATGGGCCAGATTTTTGGAGCGATCGGTTTCACCGGCGGCGCCGTCGTGATGACCGCGTTCCTGATCCTCGGCGCGCGGGGCCAGTGGAAGATCAAGTTGTCCCACGAGGGCGTGATCGTGGCCGCGTTCATCACCGGCCAGCTCTATGCCCAGGCCGGGGAGACCTTCAGCTTCGTCGCAGACATGAGCGGCGGCCTGTCCCAGGCGATCCAGAGCAGCTTCGGGTCCGCGGGCAACTTCGGCGCCGGTGCGGTTGCCCTCCTGATGTGCCTCCTGATCTACGGCCTGAAGCCGTCGAAGTTCCGCAACGGCCTGTTCGCCCTGATGCTGCCCAGCATGTTCACGGCGGCCGGTGCCATCTTCGCCACACTCACGCACCTGATCAGCAATCTGACCGGAACGGTGGTCGCCTGATGGCTGTGGACCTGGTCAAATCCGACCCGGGTGACGAGGGTAAGAGCCTGGCGGACGACGTCGGCGTGGTGGACGTCGAGGGCGTGACGGCGGAGCAGCCGTCACGCCCTCGGGCGTGGTGGGGCCAGATCTACGAGTCCCTGGAGAAGCAGGCGGACGCCCCCAGGGCGCCTGGCCATGCCGTGAGCCGACCGGACCTGTCGGCGTATCACGCGTTCGACCGCGCCGGCCTGCTCACCGTACGGACGGGGTCGGTGATCATCCTCCGTTGGACCTGGACCCTGACGCGCCGAGGCTGGGTGCTGGCCATCGGACGGGTGCGAAAGGGGAAGGGCGCGAAGGCCGCCCCGAAGGCGGCGGCTGGTGGTGGTGGCACTGAGGGTTCCGCGAAGCCGAAGCGGCGCGGCGGGAAGGCCCCGGCGAAGAAGTCGACGGGGGGCAAGAAGCCGCCCGCGAAGTCCGGGACCAGCACCGGTGACCTCCTTATCGGTGGTGCGGTACTCATCGGCATGGGCGCCATGTTCCTGCTCAACACGGCGGTACCGGCCGTGGGGAAGCTGGCGGCGGCGGTAGGGAACTGGGTGGTTGACCACCCGATGGACCTGATTCGAGGAGCGGGCGGATTCGTGATCATCTTCGTGGTGTTCGCCTGGATCGTCGGAGCGGTCGCAGGGGCCCACGAAGATCACGAAACGGAAGATCGCGAAGAGGGCACGGACGGGGGAGTCGCGGAGACGGGGCCCCTTGAAGATCGCGAAGTGGGTCAGGGGAGCGGGGAAGCGGAACCCGATCCGTCCGGTGGGGAAGTGGCGGAACTGTCCCCGGAAGAGGCCGCCGCAGCGGAACGAATCAGGGTCTACGAGTGGGTCCGTAAGAGCATCAAAACGCAGGGGAATGGCACCGCCGTGCACCTCCGTGAACTGGCTCTCGGAAGCCTCCCCGAGGGGGGTGACATGCGGTCCGAAATCGGCCGGGTGAGGGCTCTCCTGAAGACCCACCAGATCCCCGTCCGGGACGGCGTGAAGGCGCCCGCATCGGACAAGAAGGGGGCCTCCCGTAACCGGCCCGGTGTGCACTCCGCGGACCTTCCTCAGAGCTTCACTCCCCTGCCGGCCCAGGGGTCGAACCTGGTCCGCCTACTACCGGTAGGTCAGCCCTCTGACCTGCAATAACTACCCGCCGCCTACTGCCCGCCTACCGATTCGGTAGGCGGGCTACCTGCCGTCCCGCGCAGGTTCTAGGCTCGATTCCCGGATCAGTAGCCGCTCGCCCGTGGGCGGCCCGTGAGAGGAGAACGTCCCCGTGGCGTATTGGAAGTGCGGCGCCTGCCGCACCCGCTTCCCGATCGGCCCAGAGGGGGAGACGGCCGCACGCGAAGCCCACCGCCACCAGGCCCACTTCGGGGGCATCCCCGACGGCGAGGGCGGACCTGAGCAGACCGGCGGACAGCCGATCACCGGCCGCCAGGTCCTGTACGGACTGGTCGCGCTCGCCGTGCTCACAGTCCTGGCCCGCTCGTGCGACTTCCCACTCATGAGCTGACCGAGTGATGCGACGCAAACGGAATCGGCCCGGCAGACCATGGTCTGCCGGGCCGATTCCGTACCGCGGTTTCCGCTGCACCTCCCGTTACTCTGCTGCCGCGCCGAGGTCCAGGAACTCCCGGGCCCCTCGCAGCGGAGTGCGTAGTTGCCGCTGGGTCAGCTGGCTGTTGAGTCGCACGTCGAGGGCTCCGGGAATGGTGCTCTCGGCTCGGAGGCCAGCGGGCAGCCGGGAGGCGTCGAGACCGTCACGCCTTGCGATGAGGACGCCGAGTTCGTGGCGGCTCAGGGCATCGACTCCAGCGACATGGTGGACTCCCGCAGCACCGCTCAGTGCCAGTTCCAGCAGCGCGGCGGCCAGGTCTGAGACATGGACCGGACACCGAACGTCGTCGGTGAACAGGGCTCCGTCGACCGTGCCCGCAACTAGTTGGTGGACCAGGCGCTCGTGCACGGAACGCCCGTGGCCGATGATCAGCGAGGTGCGGACGACGGCGGCTTTCGGGTGCACCGCGAGGACCCCGGTCTCCGCAGCGGCCTTGGCTGCACCGTACGGGGTGACGGGGTCCGGGAGAGAAGTCTCGTCGTAATGGACGCGCCCGGCACCGGAGAACACCGCGTCGGTGGACATGTGGACCATGTGGATGCCGCGCTTCGCCGCGACGATGGCGAGCTGGAGCGGCCCTTCTGCTGTAACCGCCCAGTCGGCCCGGCCGCTCGATGCGTTGATGACGACGCGCGGGTTCACCTCGGCCATGACGCCGTCCAGGCTTCTCGCGTCCCGCAGATCGAGGGGGCGCCACGCGCTCGGGGAGGCGGTGCCCGCCTTGGTCGCGTACGTCGCGACCGTCGTGTGCCCCGCTGTTCTCGCCTGCCGGACCAGCTCAGACCCCAGAAAGCCGGACCCTCCAACGATCAGAATTGTCATGTGCGTAACCGTAGTCCCGTGGGCCCCATGACGACGGCGGTCACCCGGTACACCGGGTGACCGCCGTCGTCCGGCCGGGCGGGAAGCGGCTACGTCTGCGGCTGCCAGACGTAGCGGACATCTGGCTCGTGCTCGTCGTTGCGCTGCCCGTCGGTTCGCTCGGTCTCGATGAAGCCGTGCCGCTGGTAGAAGCGCCGGGCCGGACCATTGACCTGGAACGTCCACAGCGACAGGCCGTCCGGCTGCTGCTGCTTCGCCAGGGACATGAACCGGTCTCCGAGGCCCCGTCCGCGCCATTCCGGATCGAGGTAGAGCTGCTTCAGCTCCTCCCCCTTGAGCACCAAGAGGCCCACCACGCTGTTCCCGGTGACGGCGACCCAGGTCTCGTACTGCGGGACGAGTACGCGGGCGAACCAGTCCAGCACGTCGGGCTCATCGTGTGCGCAGCGCACGGTCGGCAGCGCCGCAGCGTAGGAGCGCAGCCACACATCGGCCGCGGCGCGTGCGTCGGCGGCGTGGGCCCGGCGGAGGAGAACGTCGTCGGTGGTCATGGCGCGGCCCGGTTCTACTTCCCCGGACGGCCGAGTTGGCGAACGGTCCATCCGGCCGCGCGCCAGGGCTCGGGGTCGAGGGTGGTCCGGCAGTCGACAAGCAGGGGGTTGGTCGGGCGGTCCACCAAGGTGTGGGGGACCGCCTGCCGGTATTCGGGCCACTCGGTGGCCAGGACGACGAGGTCCGCGTCGTCGAGGGAGGCGGCCAGGTCGTCGGTGTAGTCAAGTTCCGGGTTGCGGACCATCGCCGTGGGCACGGCTTGCGGGTCGTGGACGGTGACGACGCCGCCAGCCTGCTGGAGTGCCTGGCAGAGGGCAAGGGCGGGCGAATCGCGCACGTCGTTGGTGCCGGGCTTGAACGCGGCGCCCCACACGGTGATTCGGGCGCCCTTGATGGGTCGGTCACCCAGGGCGCGGGTGATGAGCCCGAGGGCGACATCCGTGCGGTGCTCGTTGATCTCCTCGGCGGCGCGCAGGAGGGTCGCGGCCTGCGCGGCGCCGAGCTGCCGGGCGGATGCGGTGAAGGCCCGGACGTCCTTGGGGAGGCAGCCGCCGCCGTAGCCGATGCCGGGCCGCATACCGCCGGCGCCGATACGGGGGTCGATGCCGAGGATGTCCACGATCTGGGAGACGTCGCCGCCCGCGGCCTCGCACATGTCGGCGACGGCGTTGATGTAACTGATCTTCAGGCCCAAGAACGTGTTCGCGGCGCCCTTGGCCAGTTCGGCGGTTGGCGGGTCGGTGACGAAGATCGGCACACCTGCGTCGATGATCCCGGCGTACACCGCGCGGATCGCCTTCTCACCCTCGGCGCCGGAGACGCCAGCGATGAGCCGGTCCGGGCGAAGGGTGTCTTCGACGGCGTGGCCTTCGCGCAGGAACTCCGGGTTCCATACGACGTCGACCCGATCGCCTGCGGGGGCCAGGCGCTGCGCGAGGGCGGTGACCTGGATGGTGGTGCCGACGGTGACGGTGGACTTCCCGACGATCGTGCACGCGCGGTCGAGGTGGGGAGCGAGCTGACGGATCGCTCCGAAGACCTGTGCGGTGTCGTAGGAGCGGCCGTCAGCGTCGATGGGCGTGCCGACGCCGATGAAGTGCAGCTCCGCGAAATCGGCGGCCTCGCGGATGTCGGTGGTGAAGCGCAGACGCCCGCTTTGGGTATGGCGGGCAAGCAGTTCTGGCAGGCCGATCTCGTAGATGGGGCACTCGCCAGCGTTGAGCCGATCGACCTTGGCCTGGTCGACGTCCACGCCGATGACCTCGTGGCCGAGCTCGGCCATCGCCGCAGCGTGCGGGATGCCGAGGTGCCCACAGCCGATCACGGAAACACGCATTGCAGGTCGTCCTTGTCCTGTCGGGGGCACACCGACTTCGATGTGCCCCCAGACGCTATCGGTTGGTGAGCACGGCCCAAGTCGGGTTGCTCGTTGGTTCGTTGGAGTGTTCGATCGGTTGACGTGAGTCCGGTCGAGGTGCCGACGGGTCAGCTCACGGCACCCAGCGCGCCGGACAGAGCGGTGGTCAGGAATTCGATGTCCTGGTCCGTCGACGTCAGCGGGGGCGCGACGACGAACCCCTCGCTCTTGGGCTCCCCGGCGCCGGTGAACGGGTAGAAGAACACCCCTCGCTCCTCCACAGCTTTCATCACCGGCCAGAGCTGTCCGGGGGAGACCTCCACCCCGTAGAGGAAGCCCCGCCCACGGACGTCCCGCACCGGCCCGACGCCCTTCAGCGACCTCAGGGCCTCTCCGAGGCGTTCCCCGCGCGCCGCGAAGGCGGCGAAGTCCATTTCCTCCAGCTCGTCCAGGACGCCCAGGCACGCAGCGGCCATGAGGGGATGAGCGGCCATGGTGCCCATCGCTGGCAACGGGTCGGAGTCCTCATGCCGCACCCACCGGGCAATCTCGGGTGACACCAGCACCGCGCCGACGCTCGTGTATCCGGCACCCAGACCCTTGGAGAGGATCACAATGTCAGGCTCGCAGCCGTCCCAATGGTGGCTGGCGAGCGGCGTTCCCGTGCGCCACATGCCGGTAAGTACCTCGTCGTGGATCACCAGGACGTCCCGCTCCCGGCAGATCTCCGAGACCCGCCGGAGATAGCCGTCGGGCGGTACGAAGGCGCCGCCCGTCGTCCCGTTGATGGGCTCGATCAGTACCGCGGCGACGTCCTCGGCTCCGCGGCGGTCGATCTCCCTCGCGATCTCGTCGGCGCATGAGGCGTCACAGTCGCGGTCCGCGTGGGCGTGCGTAGGCGGGTAGGGCGCCGGGAAGCCGGGGCCGAGGTCGAGCGCATCCTCCGGGCGTGGCCGGCGGGCGTGGTTCCCGGCCAGGGCGAGGGTCAGCGCCGACATCCCGTGGTAGCTCAGGGTCGAGGTCAGGATGTCCCCGCGCCGCTTCCCGTCACGTACCCGGGTGATGTTCCGCGCCAGACCCAAGGCCACCTCCACGCCGAGCGTCCCGCACGTGGTCAGCGCTACGGAGTCATCGGGTCGGCCCACGGCACGACACAGACGCTCCATCAATTCCATCTGTATGTGCGGCTGGACGACGGCGGCGCCGCCGAAGGAGTAGCGGAAGAACTGCCTCTCGAACCTGGCATGAACCTTGGGGCTGCTCTGGCCCACGTTGGTGCAGAGCAGCCCGCTCGATCCGTCGAAGATCCGGGCGCCGCCGACAAGGTGCAGCCAGGGGCCCTGTGTGCCCACGACCTCGAAGTCCGGCATGGGCCTGGATGACGTCAGTAGCCGCTCACGGTTTTGTGCGTACCGATCCACTGGGGGAGTCCCTTCTCGGTATGTGCTCATGAACGGGGCCGCGCACGAGCGCCGTGCGCGGCCCCGGGGAACCGTTCGGTCAGGCGGCAGCCCGGGTGACGGGGACGTTCACGCCGAGCTGGTGGCACAGCTCGATGAGTGTGGGGATGGCCTCGGCCTTCACGATCACGTCACCGTCCTGCGGGCCCTCCAGCGGGTAGGGCATGTACTCGCCGAACTCCTCCAGGCCCTCGGTGTCGACGTAGAAGACCTTCATGCCGCGCTCGCGGGCCCGCTTCTCGACCGACCGCCGGTCGGCGTGCAGGCCGACGACCAGGAGCGCCTTCGCCTCGGGGTGGAACGGCACGGGCGGGATCTTCTGGTCGTAGCGGCGCACGAAGCACTCTTCGAGTCCGGCCCGCGCGGCGAGCAGGTCGAAGTTGTGCTGGAGCACGGGGCCGACGAAGTGCCCGGCGTCGTGCAGGGCCTTGAGCGCGTGGTGGGCGGCCGTCGGTTCGGCGAGGAAGCTGACGCGGAACATCGTGACCAGCTCGTCCGCCTTCGCCGTGGCGTCGAGCAGCATCTCCCGCACGAGCGTGTCCTTCTGCGGGCTCAGGACGAACGGGTGCGTCTGCTTCATGACGTTGTCGGTGCGCTCGGTGACCCGGTACGCCTGGTGTAGGAAGTGCAGCGGCGGCACCCCGGCCTCCACGCTCGTGCCGCACCCGATCTCGACCTGGAACGGCAGGTAGTTCTTCAGCTTGCTCAGGTCGTCGGCGTAGGTCGGGTTGCCGCGCTCGTCCTTGATGCGGATGCCGCCCGCCAGGACGTTCCACGGCATCTGGCGAACGTTGCGCGTCAGCGCGAAGTCCTCGGAGAGGAACACGACGTCGAGCGAGCAGAACCCGGTCGGCGTCTCCCGCGAGGCTCGTTCGTCCTGCGGGTGCGTGTCGTATGGGGTGACGGTGACCCGCAGGTCCCCCTTCGACCACATGGCGTCGTCCACCTGCCGCCAGCCGCCCTGGATGAGCCAGAAGCGCACGTTGCTGCGGTACTCGTCGATCTCGGCCTTCGGGCCAAGCACCGACGTGTACAGGTACAGGTCCGCGAGAACGAGCCGCGGCACGGGGAACGTGTAGTCGAGGTCGTACCGGTAGCGGTAGTGCACGATGCGGCGGCGGCCCTGCTCGTCCTCGGACCAGCCGGACTGAATGGCGTTCGCCGGGTCCTGCGTCCGGCGCCAGATACCCTCTTCGATCGCCCGGGGCCGCTCGTGCTTGGCGCCGGCGAAGTGCTTCTCCCAGGTGGCCACCTGGGCGTCATCGAGCTGTTCGATCACGGGATAGGGAAGGAACATGTTGTCCTCCTGGGTCTGGGGAGAGACTGCGATGAAGGTGCGAGTGCTTCCCGGCCGGGCTCGGCTGCCATTCCGCTGGAACGCGGGGAGACTGCTGCATGTGCGGTTGCGTGGCCGTATTCGGACGGGAAGGTGGAACCCCACCCCGGCCTGCGCCATGTGGGGCAGGTCGTGCCCGGCAGCAGGCCGGGGCGGGAGTCTGGGGGTGCGACGTTGGCTCTCTTCGAGAACACCACCGGTACGACGGCCGCGGTGTCCGGCTAGCAGGACGTGCAAACGCCTTGCAGGATCTGCAAGAGGCCGCCCCTCCGAACCGTCAGCGTGGGGCCCGGGGGCTGCTGTTCCGCGGCCGGCGCGAGGAGCCCCAGCGGTTGCCGCCCCGCGACCGGAACGACACGCCGGATTCGTACAGGCGCCGGTGGACGTAGCCGTACGACCGTCCCGACTCCTCTGCGAGAGCACGGATCGAGGCACCGGCGTCGTACTTCTTCCGTAACTCCGAGGTGACGCGTTTCTGCTGTTCAGGCTTGAGCCTCTTGCGGGGCTCCGGCCATGCGAAGTCGTCAGACACCGGCTTCTATCTCCTCTGCGAGGTTGATGACGGTGACGCCTCGCAGCTCACGGACGAGCTGGGACGCCAGAATCCACGGGGTGTACCGCCGATCCCGGTACGAGAGGGGGACGTCGTCCCCTTCCTTCTCCGTCTCGATGGGCTCGGGGGGCTGGAGACCTCTGCTCCGGTAGTACGTGCCGAGCACGCCGTACAAGCGGGGCACCCGGGCACGGAGGGCGACGACACCCTCCCTCAAGAGGTGGCCGCACCGTTCGGTCGCGATGGCCGCGTGCTGCAAGCAGAGCGGCGGCTGAGCGGTTTGGTAGCCCTCTATCCACTCGGTCGACGTGGCGTCGGACGGCGGTGAGGCGAGGAAGAGGTACCCCAGGGACGTCCGGCTGGGCTGCTGGACGCACCCCTGGCACAGCAGTTGCTCCATACACTCCCGCTGACGGGCCGGATGCACGTCCTTCCAGAGGGGCTTGCCCAGAACTTTGTTGCCGTCGCGGTTCTGGGAACAGCGGGCCCATAGAACGCCTCGGCCGTCGCGATCACCCGGTCCCTCATCCGTGTATAACAAGCCGCCCCTGCGGCCGGGCCTCGCGCTCAGCGTCGCCGCCAAGGCGGGTTCCTCGCCTTCGCGGATGGTGATGTACGGAACGAAGGGGGTCCGGGATCGGCTCATGCCAGCGCACCGGCGATGGGGCGGTGGGGCGCGATGATTTCCCCGTTGGGCAGCAGCTCGCCGGTGTCCTCGAAGAGCAGGACCCCGTTGCACAGGAGGCTCCAGCCCTGTTCCGGGTGGTGCGCTACGGGGCGCGCTGCCTCCCGGTCGGCGGAGTTAGCCGTCGGGCAGGTGGGCTCATGTTGGCACATATTCATCCTCTTCAGACAGACCTCCTCCACCAGCCCGTCGGGGGTACAGCTCGGGCTGGTGGAGGAGGAGTTAAGGGCCGCAAGGGGCGGTTGCGGGGGAGCGGCGCTTCCGGACTGTTCGGCGTTCCGCGGCGGCTTCGGCCTCGGCGATGCAGTGGTCTGCGCCGCCGTAGAAGCGAGCGCGGTCCCTGTCGGTGATCCGGAAAGGAAGGCACTCGCCCCATTCCACGACCCAGTTGTTCCGCTCCCCCGGAGGCGACACGAGACGGATGCGCACGTTGGGGAACCCGGGGATGTCCAAGAGGGCGTGCTGAATCGCCAGGGCCACTTCCACAGGCCCGGCGTCCATGCAGCCGCCGCGGCGACGGCCGCCGACGGGCACGGCCAAGAGCGGCGCGCGGAAGACGCGAACGGCAACACTGGAGTCCAGGAGGTGGCGGTCGTGCAGGCGGGGCGCGACGAACTCGTAGTCGTACGCTGTCCGGGCGTGGGACAGCGTGACGGGCAGCTCACCGGTTCCCTGCGTCTCGGAAACGGGGCGCGCTTTCATGCCTCACCCCCAGCCAGGAGTGCCGCGCGGTCCAGCACGTCCTCGGCAATGACGTCTTGATCGAGAACGTCCTGAGCGGCCAGAGCGACGCGCCGTAGGTGCCCCAGGCCGTCTTCGCCTTGTGCGGGCAGCGCCTCCTTCAAGGCTGCACAGGCACGCAGGATCGCGTCTGCGACCTTGCCCTGGGGCCGGTTGTGCGTCTCCTCCATCACGAGGTCCACGAGCTGGGCGACGGCGCTACGCAGCCGCAGAGACAACCGGGTGATCTGGTGAGCGGCGGGCGCACGCTCCCCGAGCACTGCGTCGATGTCGTCCTCAACGTGGGCGAGGGCGATCATGTCGATGGCGACAGATTCTTTCAGCCTGGCCACGATCTGCCGCAGGAGGGCCGTGTCGCCCACCATCTCGGCTCTCTCGACCTCGGCGTCTCGTAAGGGCGTCCGCTGGGCGAGGCCGATTGAGGCAGTCATTGGCTCCTCCGCGGAGTCGTGGGGATCGTGAAGGTGCACCAGGTCTTGGTTCCGTCGGGACTCACGCCGCACAGGGTGGACAGCGCGTTGACGATGAACAGGCCGCGGCCGTTCTCGTCATCCATGCCTGCTTCGTTGACGTGCGCCCGATTGGGGGAACCGTCGTCCACTTCGAGCGCGAGCACGTTTGCAGTGAGGAGGAAGCGGAAGGCGATCCGGTCACCCTTGCCGTGTAACAGCGCGTTGGTGACGAGTTCGCTGATCACGCTTTCGGCGTCTTCGGCCAGGCTGGGGAATCCCCAGTGGCGCAGCTTGGCCGTGCTGATCCGGCGGAGACGGCCGACCCACTGGCCCTCGCGTTTGTCGATGGCCCCGCCTTCGGGCCTGGGGTCGCGCTTGATGCTGAGGACCAGGTCGTCCCATACGGCCTCGGGTACAAGCCCCAGGTCTTCGACTGTTCCGACGATCACGGTGTTCCCTCCCAGCGAGCCGGCCTGCATCGACCGGTCGGCCGCCTCACTGCGTCACCACGTTCTCGGCGTGCACCAGGGCGAGGAATCCACCGTGCATGGCGAACCAGGTCAGCTCGGTCTCGTACCCGTCGAGATGCGGGCTGACGGCGGCTCGGGTCACGGCCACGACCCCGTCGATGAACCCGCTCTTGACCTGCTGCCTTATCTGCAACCAACCGTGGCGGTCCTCGGGGGTGGTCAGGCTGAGGCAGTCGGTGAAGGTCTGATCACGGCCGACCTGCCACTTCATCCGCTCCGCGAACTCTCGGGTAGCGGCCAAGGAGCGGTCCGGGCTCTGTCCATTCACCGTGCGGGCGTACAGGGCGATTCGAGGAACGCGACTGCTGGCCCTCAGCGCTTCGAGTCTCCGCTCCATCTGCTCTCTGCGGAGCTTCATGAGCTGGACGTTCCTGTCCGGCGAGACACGCGGGGCGTCAGGGCGGAACATCCGGTCGTACTCGTTCTCGCGGTCCATCCAGTCAGCGGAGGCGCCGGAGGTTCGGGTGGTGCTCTGGCTCGTCATCAGCGGCCTCGGCTTCGTCGGAGGGGGGCAGCGGAGGCCCGCCCCCACGGGGGTGGGAGGGCGAACCTCCGCCGGGCCAGCGACCGGCCCGTACGACGGCGGCCGTAACTGTGCGTCACAAATGATCATGACCTGATGGACAGTCACGTCCGCCGTAGGCTTAGCTTGCTCCTTTTTCGGTTGGGTGCGCAACACTTTCACCGAGAAACCAAAAAGGCTGGAACACGCGTGCGCATGGCCAACGCTGACGCGGGCGTGCCAGACTGCGCCTATGACGCAGAAGAGAGCGACGCCGTCAATCAAGAGGCGACGTGTGGGTGCCCAACTGCGCCAGTGGCGCGAAGCGGTTGACATGCCATCAGGCGACGTCGCGCGAGCCATGGGGTGGAGCGCAGCCCGTTTTTCTCGCGTCGAGCGCGGCTACTACCGCATCGGCCGGGACGAGGTCATTGACCTGTGCGCGAAGATCGGTGTTGACGACTCGAAGGCCGTGGAGGAGGTCGCCCGAGTCGCTGAGGAGCCGACCGGCAAGGGATGGTGGGCGTCGTACGCTGGCAAGGTCAGCGAGGCGTACATCGACTTCGTGGAGCTGGAGGCGGAGGCCGAAAGCATCCGCTTCGTTCACCCGAAGGTGATCCCTGGACTGTTTCAGTCACCCCGCTACGTCCGGGAGATGCATTCGAGTGCACGGTCGAGTGACCCGGAGTCGCTGATCGCTCTCCGCCTGGCCCGGCAGGAAGTCCTGAGTCGCGCTCAGCTTCACGGCCTGATCCCCGAATCCGCCTTCCACGCCGAGTTCGAGTCCAGTCCTGGCCTCATGAAGGACCAGCTCCGCAAGCTGATTGATGCCACCGAGATGGATACCGTCACCCTCCAGATCCTCCCGCTCAAAGCGCACCCCTCCGTTGGATCGAACGGGGCGATGACGATCCTTACGTTCCGGCACCCGTGGACACCTGTCGCCAGCATCGACAACCCGATGGGCGGCTCTCACACCTATGACCCGGCCCAGGTCGCTTACCTGGAAGCCGAGTTCGAGAACATCGCTGCTTCTGCTCTTCCCGTGGACCAGTCACGGGACCTACTCAACGAGTACCTGGAAGGACTGCACCAGTGACCACCAACAATGGGCGTGCCCTCACTGCACCACAGCTTGAGGGGGCTGTCTGGAAGAAGTCCTCCTACAGCGGAGACTCCCAGGGACAGTGCGTCGAGGTCGCCGACCTCACAGTCACGCCGTTCGCCGGCAAGCGGGCCATCCGGGACTCGAAGGACCCGAAGGGTCCGGCGCTGCTCTTCTCCGCCTCCACGGTCGCGGGGTTCCTCACGGATCTCCGGGACGGCAAGTTCGACATCTGACCCCACCTACCGCACGCATCGAGGCCCGGTTCCCCCATCCCATATCTGGGGGAGCCGGGCCTCGTCGTACTTCTGTACCCATGGGTCACGGCAGCGTACCCCCGGGAGATCGCTTCGCTTCGTGACACCGGAAGGTCCCGTTTGCAGGATCTGCAAGCGGTGTACGTGCTGCCCTCTTGGAGCCCTACCGTGGTGCGCACACGTACGTGTCGGGTCCTCGCGCGGGGAGAAGCCGGATGAACACGGTTCGTCTCTGGGTGTCCGAAGAGGCCCGCTCATGCGTGGCAAGGCAAGATCCGGGCGGCCTGATCCGTCTCGGCCGTACGGAACTCGGCTGGCGCCTGGAAGACCTCGGCGCGCGTATCGGCTGCTCAGCAGCGACGGTTTCCCGGCTGGAGCGGCGAGGCCGGAACGCCGACTTCGAGCTGATCAAGAGTGCCGCCAAGGCCGTGCAGATCCCGACACATGTCCTAGCTGCGTCTCTCGGCTTAACCAGCCTCCCACCGATTAGAGTTGCGCCGGATGGGCCACGTTGTGCCGAGGAGGATGACCCGATGCGTCGCCGCACGTTGCTCACCGCTGCTGGTCTGGCGGTTCCCGCCTCCCTCTTGGTGGGGGTGAGCGATGCGCTCGCGAGCGTTCCCGACCCCACCGGGTCGCCCGTGCCTCTCGACTCGCGGCTTGCTGCGGCCCGCGGGCTGTTCGACGCCGGTCAGAACTCCAAGCTGCTGCGGGCCCTGCCCGGTCTCCTCGCCGATGCTGACCACGCCGCTTCCCGAGCGCGTGAGGAGATCGCGCTCGCGCGCCTCTCGACCGCGTACAGCCTGGCGAGCAGGGTGTTGACGAAGGTCGGCAACTACGGTGACTCACGGCTCGCTGCGGACCGGGCGATGCTGTACGCGGAATGGTCCGGATCGCCGCTCGCGGCTGCGGCTGCGGCCCGGGAGCTGAGCATCGTGCTCCGTCATCAGGACCAGCCGACCGCAGCCGAGCGGCACATCCTTGACGCCGTGGCCAAGGTCGAGGAGACCGGCTTGCGGACAGACGCGCAGTCGTCCGCGTACGCGCAGATGCTGTGTACGACGTCGTACACAGCGGCCCGTGCGGGCCAACGCGACCAGGCGCTCGCGATGATCCGGGAGGCCGGGAAGGCCGCCCGGAACCTGCCTGCAGTCGCTCCGGAGGGGCGCTTGTTCCCTATCACCTCGGCGGCCGTCGACCTGTACGCCGTCGGTGTTCACTGGGCCCTGGGGGACGCGGGCGCCGCGCTTGAAGCCGGCCGCGACCTCCACCAGGGGCAGTTCACGACCGTCGAGCGCAAGGGGCGGATGCATACCGACCTCGGGCGGGCGTGGTGGCAGTGGGGCAAGGCGGAGCAGACGGCAGCCGAGCTGCTGTCCGCAGTGCGCGTCTCTCCGGGCGAGGTCCGTGACCGCCCCGCGATCCGGCAGATCGTCGGTGACCTCCGTTCCCGTCACCCGCGGGTGACGGGTGTGCGAGAGCTGGTAGCGGCTGTGAGCCCTGCGGCCTGACAGATCCTGGGTAGACCACGGTGCCCGGGTGGGGGTGCTCACGCAGCTTGCTGCGGCGGCTAGCCCCCCGGTGAGTAGAGGGAGCCAGTGGCTCCGCCAAGTCGGCCCCGGATAGTCCCCACTACGCGACAGCAAAGCCCCGTAGAGCGGCCAACTGCCGTACAACGGGGCTTAGTTGTGCTTGCGGCACATGCCCCGGTCCTTGTCCCTTCCGTCGGTCGGGCAGGCGCTGGACGCCGCGGGGTGCCAGCGCCGAGAAAGCGGAACCGTGCCTCATTGATCGCAAAATCGCACTTTTGGGGCAAGGGATGCATACGCGGCTAAACGTTCCGTCTGGCTGTAACTCATTCTGTGGGTTTGTCGACAAAGGGCTAACTCCTCTTTGCTTTTTTTAATGGGGCGATATTTCTGACGGTGAGTTCGTCTGTATTGAAGAGAGTTCCAAGTATCGGCACCCACCTGTCGGGTAGGACCTGGCGACCCGTCTCGACGTCGCAATACGTGCTGACAGCGACTTTCAGTGCTTGCGCCACCTGTGCCTGTGTGAACCCCAGGAACCGGCGGAGTATCTTCAACGTCCAGTCGACTTCGAGGAGTTCGACCAGGTCAAGGGGTGATACGTCGAGGCTGCTGGCCAATCGGAGTAGATGCCGTGGACTGGGTCGCTGATTCTTCGACTCCCACATGGCGACGGCACTGCGAGAGCACCCGACCGCTTTTGCCAATACCTTCTGGGAGATTCCACGGGCCTGTCGCAACTCAGCGACAAGCCATCCCCGCAGACGCCATCCGTCTGCCCCCGTGCGCATGGCGCCGCACTCTACCGCGACCCGTCCGAAATTTTTTGACGCGCTGTGTCCGATCCGCGTACTGTCCAGACCAGTTCGGGCCTATCGCGGGGAAGGTCGTCTGGGGATGAGTGCGCTCAAAACGGTCGTGTGGAAGGTTCTCAACCTCCCGGAGCCCCGGAGCAAGGAAGCACCAGCTCCTCAAGCGGAACCGCCTCAGCAGCCGACCTCACCGTCAGCCGGCCCCGCCCACTGGGTAGCCGCAGGGAAGCGTGTCCAGGCCGAGCGTAACGGGCATAGCCCGACTCAGGTTGCGACCGAATCCAAGCAAACTCGGACGCCTGCCACCCCCTGGGTGCTTCAGGAGGAGAAGACCGGCACGAGGGCACTGGTCGTTACCGGCCGGATCGTGCTGTGGGTGGTGGTCGGCCTGGCCGTGATCACCGGGGTCAGGTCCTGGTTCTGGCCCAGCAAGCCCGCGCCCGCGCCCGCGCCGACAGTCAAGCAGGGGCCCACCTATCCGGTGCAGGACGCCCAACTGGTTGCCGGTCGATTCGCGTACTCGTACCTGACCTGGGACGAGGCCGACCCTGACCAGCGGGCCAAGGCCCTGGCGCGGGACATGCCGAAGGGCACGGACACCACCGCGGGTTGGAACTCGAAGGGGCAGCAGACCGTACTCCTCGCCCAGCCGGGCGCGGTGACGGAGCTCGGCGACAAGCGCGCCCGGGTGCACGTGACCGTGCTGGTCAACGTTCCCGGCGAACCGGCCAAGGACAAGAAGAAGGACCCGGCGCGCGCCCAACGGAAGTGGGTGGGGCTGGAGGTCCCGGTCCTGAACACCGCAGGCCGGATCGTCGTCACCGGCGAGCCGGGCATCGTCGGCGTTCCCGCCTCGGGCCCGACCGTCACCGACCAGAACGCCGTCGACAGCGATGTCGAGCTCTCCGCCCAGACCCAGAGCACCGTGGAGGCGTTCTTTACCGCGTACGCCAAGGGCGATGCGGACAGCGTGACTGCCCCGGGCGCGAGCGTCCCGCCGCTGGCCGACGGGATGACGCTTCAGGGCATCCAGAGCTGGAACGTCGACCAGGGCAAGGGCAGCGATCGCACCGGAACCGCCGTCGTGCGCTGGCAGATCGGCGCCGCCGAGCTGGAGCAGACCTACCGGGTCGAGCTCACCCGGGTGGCCTCGGCCGCCGCCGAGCGGTGGCAGGTCGCCGAGGTCCACGGCGGAACGTTCTAACTCCGCTTTGCAGGAACCAAACGAGGGGATACGAGGCATGTCTGCCGACACGGTGACGCTGGCGCTGACCAGCGGCGCAGACCTGAAGACGTGGGTCTTCCTGATCGCGGGAAACATCTTCCTGATCATCCTGGTAGTCCGATCGATCGGCCACTATGCCAAGCGCGAGTGGGGTGAGCTGATCGGCCACGTCATCACCGGCATCCTGGTGGCCGGATTCGTCTTCGCTACCGACACCACGAAGAACATGTTCGTGGAGATCTTCAATAAGGTCGCGGGCGCGTGAGGACCGGACATACATACACGCGCCATTTCGATCTTGAAACTCGCCAGCACGAGATCTTCGGCATGGACCTGGGTGAAGGTCCCTCCCGCCGGATGCTGGTTACGGGCGTGGTCGTTTACGTCCTGTGGACCGGATCTCTCCTGATGCTGTTCGGGCTGCCCAGCCAGCTGACGTTCACGCTGTACTTCGCGCCCCCGGCAGTGATCACCTACTACGGGGCCCAGCGCAGCCGGAGGAACGAGCGCCGGTGGAACCTCACCCAATGGGCGCTGTGGGTCCGCTACCTGACGCTGGGGCACCGGCCCGTCATCAACGGCGGGCGCCGTGCGGCCGAGCGGCACGAGTGGATGCCGATGCGCGCTCGTCTCGGTGAGCGAGCCGAAGCGTTTGTTGAGCTGCCCGGCATGGGCGCCTTCGAGAACGTGCTCGCCAAGGACGCGCCCCGACCCACCGCCGGCCGGGCCGTCCCGTTCGACTCCAAGACCCGCATGTACGGGCCGGACGCGGTGTACCGCGCCCGTAAGCGCACCGGCGGCAAGCCGCAGTAAAGAGGGGTACGGGGATGAAGATCACGAAGGCAGTCGGAAAGTTCCTCGGAGTCGCGGGGGATCGGTCTGCGCCGCCGCCGCGATACCTGGCTCTGGCGGACGGGCTCACGGTGACGGAGACCCACGCCGAGGCGTGGTACGTCCTGTCCAGCAGCAACACCGACCTGATGTCGGAGCAGGCGCGGGACGCCGAACACGACCAGGCATCCAGTGCGCTCGCCCGCACGCTCGCCGGGCACGACTGCCACCTGCGGATACTGTGGAGCCCGCTGAACGCCGGGGACTACCGCGTCGAGGCCGAGGAGCTGTTCACCGCTGGAGACTTCGCGGAGTGGGCGGAGGCCCGGGTGGAACGGCTCGAAGACATCGCCCTCTCCCAGCGTCAACTGCTGCTGGGTGTGCGCATCCAGGAGCGTTCCGGACAGACCCAGGCCCGCAGCCGCAGCGGCGTGCAGGACGCCTTCGGCGTCAGGAAGACCGGCATCCCGCAGCGCGAGCTAGCCCGGCTCGATGCGCTCGCGCGCCGGCTCGGACGCCAGTTGGAGACAACCCCGTGGCGGGCCAAGCCCGCCCCGGTCGAGGTCCTGGCCTGGATGGTAGCGCGGGAACAGCACCGGGCCACGAGCCTGCCGACACCCAACAGCGCAGGCGTGATCTCCGGGGCGAAGCTGGCCGCACTCACCCGCGGTCGCGTCGTCCCGTACCCGGATCATGTGCGCGTGATGGATGCCCAGGGCGAAGTCGCCGCCTGGACCAGCGTTCTGACGATGGACTCCTTCCCCGAAGAGATGGATTCGCCGGGGCCGGGGGAGTGGCTGCGGACGGTCAGTGAGATTACGTACGTACCGGAGTACGACGAGGACGGCGTCGACCCGGATGTTCAGATCCTCCCGGTCAACCCCGAACCGTCCGTGCGCTTCAAGGTCCTGCACCGGCGCGACGCGCTGAAGTTGACCGAGGAGACGCGGAAGCTGGCCAAGGAGCAGGGCGACTCCGCCGCCCAGCACTCTGCCGCCACCCCCGCCGCCGACATCATCGAGACCGAAGAGACGATGACTCAGCTCGCGCGCGATATGAAGCGCGAGGACGTCACCCTGTTGGAGGACCACCCCCGGCTGGTCGTCTCCAGCGACGTCTCCCTGGAGGACCTGCGCTCGAAGATCCTCGCGGTCACCACGCACTACGGCGGTCTCGGCATCGAGGTGTCCGTCGGCACCGAGGAGCAGAAGGAACTCTGGCTGGAGACGCTGCCCGGCGACAAGGTTCGCGTGCCCGACCTCTCCCACATCCGTACCGTGGGCGCACTCGCCGGAAGTTGGTTCTGGGGCGGTGCCTCCGTCGGTGACGACACCGGCCCGGTGATCGGCTACCTCACCGGCTCCACCCCCGGCCTTGTCCGCAACGACCTGACCGGCGGCTCGGCGCGCGGTGACGCGACCACCACGGCGTTCATCGGCAGGTCCGGACGCGGTAAGACGACCGCGATGATGATGTCCCTGCTGGACGCGGCGTTCCGCGGCAGCTTCGTCTTGGCGCTGGACTTCAAGGGCGACATGGGCGGATTGGTCGGGGCTGGCCGTCGCTTCGGTCTGAACGCGCACCTGGTGGAGACCGGCGCCCAGTACGCGGGTGTCGCTGACCTGTTCACCCTGCTGACCGGCGAGAGCGCCGAGCGGGCCCAGACCGAGGTCCCCGCACAGCTGGGCATCGCCCTTCCCCAGCACCTGCGGATGCGCGGCGCCGAGACGCCGATCCAGTCGGCCGTCAACGAGGTGATTGCCGCCGGGGAACCGCAGGTGTGGAAGGTCATCGAGCACCTGCGCGAGTCGACCGACGAGCTGTCCAGGGAGACCGGTCAGGCCCTGTACGAGCTCGCGCAGACGGGCCTCGGCGCCCCGTTCATGGGCAGGCCGACCGGCGACAACATGTTCATGCGGTCCGAGCCGGGCATCTGGGTGGTGCAGATCCCCGGGATCTCGCTGCCTGCCCCAGACGACGACCGCGAGGACTGGTCCGTGCACCAGCGGCTCAGCGTCGCCCTGGTCCACTCGATGCTGGCGTTCGGGATCTCGATGGCCGGCCGCAAGGACCTGCGCGGCCTGCGCAAGGCCATCGCGGTCCCCGAAGTGCATGTGCTAACGGCGACCCGGGAGGGAAGTTCCTTCCTCCAGTACATCGCGAGGGTCGGCAGGGCGTTGCAGACCGCTCTTGTCATCGACACGCAGGACCCGGAGTCGCTGGCGAAGCTGACCGGCCTGATCGAGCAGATCACCACCATGTTCGGCTTCCAGCTCACGACATCCGAGCAGCAGGATGCGCTCGCGGCCCTGCTCGACCTGCCCAAGGGCGAGCACACCCGGGCGCTGATCCAGGCGATCGGCGTGGGCTTCGATCAGGAGATCCGTCACGGCCACGCGATCATGCGCGACCGCCGATTCCAGTCCGCCACCGTCCAGTTCGACGTCCCGTCGGAAGAACTGCTGGAGCTGCTGAGCACGACACCCAAGGTCGACACCGGCGGGGCCGATCTGACCAAGGAACCGCAGGGGGTAGGGGTATGAAGCGCGCAATGGTCATTGCCGCCGCGGCGGCCGTCACCGTTCTCGCCGCCGGGTGCTCATCCCAGAACGAGGGAGGGAAGGGCGTATCCGGCGACAGCGACGGCACCGACACCACGGCCGCCGCCATCAAGGCCGCCCGGACCTACCAGAGCGCCGTCAACGGCGACGACTGGGCGAAGGCGTGCGGCCTGCGGACCGAGCGCTACCGGCACGGCTCCGTAAAGGAGTGCGTCGCCGACAACGCCCCGAAGACCGAGAGCCCCGAGCCGAGCCCGACCGAGTCCGACGAGTTCCCGCCGCTTCGCCGGGCGGACGGCTCTGTCGTACGCGGCAAGCCGAAGCCGAGTGCCACCGGCCCGGACAAGGCGAAGACAGGCGAGGTCAAGGCCAGCGCGCCGCAGAGCGTCCCCGCCATCGGTGACCACCCGGCCGGTACGGGCGTACGGGTCGAGTACACCGTCACCTGGCCCGACTCCACCACCACCAGCCGCAAGGCCCTACGCGTCGTACAGCAGGGCGATATGTGGCTAGTCGACCAGTCCGAGGACATTGCCGAGTCGGATGAAGCACACGGCAACCCGGTCCACGACGCGCTGATGAGGGGATGACATCGTGATCAGTCTCGAACCGCCGAAGAAGTACCGCTTCAGCGTGTTGGCGCTGCTGATCCGGCTGCAGAACTTCCGGCTGCCCCGCAAGCGAACGGTCATGATCCCTCTGGTGGGGATCTACGTGACGCTGATGGTCACCGCGCAATCAGCATGGGCGAAGGACTACACCCCAGTCGGCATCGGTGACCTTCTGCCCTCCGTGGACATCCCGTACACGAAGGGGCAAGGGACGCTGTACGAGGAGTACGGCAACCCCCTGCTCTACACGGTCACTGACGACTACGGCATGTGGGACGTCATGGACCCCATGCTGGAGATCCCTGCGATCATCTGCATGGCTCTCACCGCCGTGGTCGGTTCGGCCGCAGTCACGATCGTGCAGTGGATCTTCAACGTGACGACGATCCCGCCGCTGGAGAACGCGATCACCGCCTCCGTGGGCGGCGCCGCGAAGACGCTCACCGAGACGCTGCTGCCCTCCGCGATGGTGATCGGCGCCCTGGTCGCATGGGCCAACCACCGCCGGGCTGCTGGATCGGGCTTGTCCCAGCTGGGCTGGGTAGCAGTCTCGACCATCTTCTCCATTTCGCTGCTGATGGCCCCGCAGACCTGGGTTAACGGAATCGACTCTGTCCGCAACGTCGGCTCCAGCGTGGCCATGAACGCCACCAGCGCCGGCCTGGGCGACGGCACGAAGGAGCCCATCGACCTCGGCCACAAAACGACGTACGGCAACAACGAGCGCGACAACATGCTGCGGAAGTCGAGCGATGCCGTCTGGCGGACGTACGTCGCCACTCCGTGGTGCGTGGTGCAGTTCGGCAGCCTGGATGCCTGCAAGGCCGAGGGCAAGGGGCTGCTGGATGCTGGGGTCAACCCGGAGGACCGCAAGGAGCACATGAAGGATGTGGGCGACCGCATCGGGGGTGACTCGAACTCCTGGGTCGACGGCCACAACCCGGTAGGCCGCATGATGGTCGCCATCCCGGCGCTGATCTGCGTGATCCTGTTCTCGGCCCTGGTCCTGATGCTGGCGTTCGCGAGTCTGGCGTCCCTGATCGGCGCCCTGATGATGCTGGTGACCGGAGTGATCTTTGCCTGCCTATGGATTATCCCAGGCAGGCCCCGGATGTGGGGCGTCCGCTGGTTCGACTTCCTCCTCGGCTACACCCTGCAGAGCGGCATCGCCACGATGACCCTCGGCTCGGTCCTGGTCGTGACTACCGCGGCCACCCGGATGATGGGCGAATACGGTTACGCGGCGGGCGCCGGAATCAGCATCGCCACCGCCATCGTCGCCTTCAAGTTCCGCAGCGTTCTGGAGTCCATCGTCGGCGTCACTGGCCTGACGAGCCCGGCCGCCGCCGTCGGCGGACTGCTCGCCGCCCGTGCGGCGGGCAAGGCCGGTTGGGGGATCACCAAGGGGCTCGGTCGCGGACTCGCGGGGATGCGACTCCCCCGGATGCCCCGGATGCCCAGCCGCGGTGGCGGTGGTGGCGGTGGAAACACCGGCAGGCCGACGACCCCGCAGCTTCCGCCGGGCGGCACTCCGGGCGCCCTGGCCGGTGCCCGACGCCCGATGCCGCCGCTGCCCTCCGGGCAGACGGCAGGCGCGGCGCTGCCCAACAGCGACAGCCGCAGGGAAGTCGGTCCCCTCACCAGCCGTCCCGAACTGCCGTCGTCCACCGCGCCGGCCCGCGGCCGGTCCGTTGCCGACGGCCCGGCCAAGGCCGTCCCGGGTACCCGCCGTCCGGCCGAGGTCGGGGGCACCCGCCGCCCGGCGGAGGTTGGGGGATCGGTTCCCCGTCAGGCTCTGCCTGCCGCAAGCGGCTCTGCCCAGGCGGCGACGCAGCACGCGCCGAACAGCGCGAGCCGTCCGGCGGCGGGAGCGGCCAGCCGTCCGTCCCCGACGCTGCGGACCGAGAACAGCGGTGCCAGTTACACCTTCCGGCAGGGTCCGAAGACGGGCACCTCCGCGCCGAAGGTGATTCCGCACAAGGTGGTCCGATCGACACCGAACCGTCCCGGCGGTTCCACCGGACCCAACCCGACGCGGCCGGAGAACCGCAGCAGGGCCCGCAGTCGCGGCCGCGGCCGCGGTCTGTCCGTGCCGACCGTGACGCGCCGCAACGGGGGGAACTAAGTGGCCGACGACGACAAGAAGCCGCGTACGCCCGCGGAGTTCCGCGAGCTGCTGCGGGAGGTCTACGAGGTCCCGGAGGTCGAGGAGGAAGGCAAGAGGCGCCACCGCCGCCGTGCCCGCCGCCAAGCCCGCCGTACGGCAAAGGCCAACCGCAAGACGACGATGAAGGAGGCGTTGGAGGACGAGCGGGCCAAGGAGCCCATGAACCCCGCCGGTGCCGCCCTGATCATCGTCGTCATCCTGGCCGTGGGGTTCGGTGCCACGAAGTGGATCACCGGGGACGACAAGGGACAGCAGAGCGTCAGCACCGCCCCGAGTTCTCCCGCTGATCCCGCCGGCGGCGGCACGACGGCGAGTTCGCCGCCGAGCCCGTCCGCGTCGCCGTCGCCGCCCGCCCCGCTTCCGGCCGTGGACCTGAGTGCGCCAGAGAAGACGGCGGAGGACTGGGGCCGGGTCTATATGACCCGGAACCCGCCGGTCGACAGGAAGCACGAGACCGTGGTCGAGCGGGCGGCCCCCTGGATGACCGAGGCCCTGGCCCGCAATCTCGCGGGCACCCGAGACAGCCTGTGGGACAACCTGATCTCCAACGGCGGGGTGTCCACCGTGACCGGGGTCGAGGTGGGCAAGGCGGACCAGAAGCTGGGCATCGACACCCCGCTTCGGGCCTGGCGAGAGGTCAAGGTCAAGACCGTCATCGAGGGCTACAAGAAGTACGACAAGACCTATGTCTTCCAAGCGGAGATGACACGCGACGGCGACCAGTGGCGCGTGTCGAGGGTGCTGGGGGTCTGACGTGAACTCGCGCCAGGCCGCCATGCTGGCCTCGGGGGTGGCGCGTCGGGGGGCGGCGCTGAAACTCGCCGTCCCCGCGGGCATCCTCTTCTTCGTCTTCCTGATAGGACTCGGGATCGTCGGTGGTATCGCCGGTAGTTCCCAGGCGTCCGCCGCGTCCTGCGGCGGCGCCGGTCTGCCGGATGCCCAGTACGAGAGCGACGATGAGAGTGACGACGGGGGCAGCAAGGACAGCACCGACGGTCTCCACGCCCAGCAGATAGACAACGCGAAGACGATCGACAGGGTGGCCGCCCAAGGCGGCCTGCCGGGACGCGCAACCCTGGTCGCGCTGATGACCGCGCTCCAGGAGAGCACGCTGATCAACCTTGACCACGGTCCCGGTGACTCCGTGGGCCTGTTCCAGCAGAAGCCGCAGTACGGGTGGGGCACCAAGGAACAGATCATGAAGCCCGCGTACGCGGCGAAGATGTTCTTCTTCGGAGCGGACAGCGGCAGCCCCCGCGGACTGACGGACGTCAAGGGCTGGGAGTCGATGGCGCTGGAGAAGGCCGCCGAAGCCGTGCAGCACTCCGAGCAAGGCGAGTTGTACGCAGGCCAGGAGTCCGAGGCCCGCCGGATCGCGAAGGAAGCTGGTATCAACCTCGGGCACCCCGGCCGGGCGGACAGTCAGCCGACCGACGACCCGTCCGGCGACACGGCCGACCCGTCCGGCGACACGGCCGACCGGTCCGACGCCCCGAGCGGGGCCCCCACCGAGCGGTGCGAGAAGGATAAGGAGAAGGACCAGGAAGACGGACCGGCCCCGAAGCCGGGCACCGCGTTCCACGATGGCAACGCCAACTGGCCCGCCCAGGTGAAAAACCCGCGGTCCACCGCCGACGCCATCAAGTGGGCCAAGCGCGAGGCCGACAGCGGGTCCTTGGAGTGGTATCGCTGGTGCCTGAAGTTCGTTGCTCAGTCGTACGGCTGGACCTCCGCCGGTTCCCAGTACGCCATCGACCACTACTGGGCAATGCCGTCCACGATGCGGCACAACCGGGACCGCAACCCCCCGGTCGGTGCCCTCATGTTCTGGAGCACCGACGGCCGGGCGGGGCATGTCGCGCTCTACGTCGGCAACGGGGAAATCGCCTCCAACGACATCCGCGAGCCCGGCCGGATTTCGATCGTTCCTGCCACGGATATTGAGTCGAAATGGGGTGCTACGTACCAGGGTTGGGCCCCACCGTACTTCCCCAATGCCGGATAAGAAGTGGCATGTCAGTGCCTTTTGAGATGATCTAGAACAGAGCAAAGGAGACGGGTGTGGCAGATCGGCTGATCCTGGTTGACGACCTGGACGAGGAGAGCATCAAGGGCGTCGAGCGGATCGACTTCATGTGGCGGGGGACCGAGTACGAGATCGACCTCAACCCGGAGCACCTGGCGGAGTACGACGAAACCCTCGCTCCGCTGCTGAAGGTCGCCAGGGTGAAGCAGGGCGCCGGCCGCAAGGGACGCAAGACGGCGAAGCCCAAGTCCGAGATGGCGGCCGAGACGAAGAAGATGCGCGACTGGGCCAAGGCGAACGGGCACGAGGTACCCGACCGCGGCCCGGTCCCCCAGAAGGTCCGCGAGGCGTACGCCCGAGCCCAGGCCGAGCCGGGGCCGAGCGTCCCGCCGCAGGGCGCGCAGGAGGACGCCGCCGATCCTGCGACCCCGCACCCCTATGCGGGTCGCTGATCAGAAGGGACGCACCCGGCCCTCCGTGGTCTGGCGGCCCCTGAAAGAAGAGGCGGCGGAGCAGCTGACCGAAGAGGCGGCCTGCTTCGTCTGGCTCAACCTCAACACGGGGGAGCTGGACGTACGCGCGACCGATGAGTTCGCGGCCAGCTCCCCATGGCTGGTGGCCGTGTGTTGGATGCTCCGCTGGCCCGTCGCCCCGCTACCCGCGGACCGGGCCAACAAGCTGATGGACGAGATCGCCCCCCACGCTCAGGACCTGATCAACGCCACCAGCACTGAACTGCCCGACCGCGAGCGGCCGGGGACTGTTCTGTACTACGGCGCCGGGCCCGCGCTCGACGCCATCCAGAGGTGCTGTGCCGCCACGTGGACCGATCCGGACCGGCTGCACACGGATACGCAGTAAGGGAGTGCCCGATGCCTGTTGTGACTGACCATGCCGCTGTCCCCCTGACCCCGGTCTACACGATCGTGATCCGCGCGAGCGGTGAGGCCAGCGTCGACGGGCATCAGGTGGAAACCCTCCCCGACCAGGACGCGCGCGACGCCGCCCTCGCGCACATCCAGGAGAAGGCCGCCCGTCTCGACCGACCGGTCCGCGTCAACGCCAAGGAGCCAGACGGCAGCACCTGGCCCCTGATTGTCGACTGGGACGGCGAGGTGACCCCGCTCGAACACCCGCACCCCGCGCCGCCGGCCCCGGCTGCAGCACTCCGAGCCCCCGAACAGTCTCCCGCGACCGCCCCCGTCCATCTTCCCCCGCCCACCGGTGAACCGGTCATCCCCGGCCCGCCCCCGGCCGCCCCCGGCGTCGACTGGCTGGCGCCCCTGCCGGTCGAGTACCGGGATCTGCTGGACGCGATGAAGTCCGCGGACGTTGCGGGCAACCTCCCCGCCGCCGAGGTCGCGGCCAAGGATCTCGAAGACGCGCTGGACGACGCATACGGAGCCTCGCACCCCTACACCGTGAACGTCGTCGCGGTCAGGGCGAACCTGGCACTGCGCAGGGCGGCGTGGGCCACCAGCCTGGAACTCCACATGCGTGCGGCCTGGTTCCGGCACGACCAACAGGCCCCCAGGGACGAGACGCTGCACCTGGCCCGCCAGGCGCATTTCTGCTGGAAGCACCTGGTCGCCCAGTGCCCCAAGCACCCCGGGACCCATGACCCCGCCCAAGCCCAACAGCGTGCCCAGGACCTCCTTCGCGTGCTCCGGCATGTCGACGTCGAGCCGATCATCATCACCACGACCGAGGAGTGGGCGGCGAAGCTGCTGCCTGTCGCCTCCTGACGCACCACCACGAAACGGGGGGAGACGGATGGCGATCCGTGTGGGACCAGGCCAGTCGGCCCAGCAGGAGTACAAGCGGCGCCTCCGGTCCTGGCGAACGTCGGCACGGCGGCGGTTCCTCATCGGCCTGGCACCCGTGCTCGCCCTCGCCGGGGTGCTGGAGTGGTGGATCGGCTGGCACGGCATTGGTGTTCCGCTGTTCGGCCACATCGCTGCCCTCGCCGTCGTCCTCGCGTGGTGCGGAACGCTCACAGCCCCCCAGCACGTACGGGCCTGGCGGTCCGGTGCGGAAGGAGAGCGCCGGACCGCGCGAATGCTCGCCCCGCTGGCCCGCCGCGGCGCCGTCATCCTCCACGACCGCGCACTCGGCAAGGTCGCGAATCTGGACCATCTCGCCATCGGGCACTGGGGTATTGCCAGCATCAACACCAAGAACTGGCAGGCGCGCGGGGCGCGGGTCGCCGTCAGCCCCGACGGTGGAACCCTCTGGTACGGCGCCCACGCCCAGAACCGCGAGGTTGCGAAAGCGCAAGGTGAGGCGAGGCAGGCCGCCGCAGCCCTCCGGCGCCCGCTGGACGGGCTGCCGGTCGACGTACGGCCGATCATCGCCGTCCACGGGGCTCCGGTCGGCCGTCGCGGCATAGTCGTCTTCGACGGCGTGGTGGTGATCGAGGCCCGCCGCCTTCGCGGGCACCTGCGCAAACAGCGCCGCGTCCTCTCGCCGGCCGAGGTCGCCCAGATCGGGGAGGTAGCCGGTAGGGCGCTTCCTCCGAAGGAGGAGGAAGAAGAGTAGAACACCGTCTCGCTAGGAATCGAACGAATCGCGCCAATGGCCTGGAGGATTCTTCCGGGCCATTGGCGCGCGGGTTTTCCGGGCGGTTTAATAGGTGTATGACAGCAACCTTGCGGGTCACCATCCACATGTCCGAGGATCTCGCGACGCGGATCAGCAGCACCGCCCGGTCATACCGGCTGGCTGAAAAGACTTGGCGTCGGCTTTCCCTGCTAAACGCGAGGGATTCCCGAGAGCGGAAGAAGATTCGAGTAGAGGCGGAATTGCGGCGGAAGGCGGAGTGGCCGACAGAGGACCATCTTGTCGAAGCCTGTGTGCGCGGCCGCATGGCGCAGCCGGACCTGGCCCGGGACTGGCGCCCACTGGCCGCGGAGGAGAAGGCCGAGCTGTCGTTGCCCGGCATGTGGCCCGGGTCGGAGCGACCGGGGGAGGACTTCGGGACCCCCTTCGCCTGCACACTCGACTACGACCTGGTCTGGCAGGCGCGGACGGCCGCATGGCGAATCAGTGAGCCGTGGATCGAGGAGATCCTGAGCCAGGGGCTGGGCAACCTGCGCGGACTCACCGAGGAGCAGCGCGACCGGCGGGCCGCACTCGGTGCCCATGTGCTGACCTTCGGTGCCATCGTCCGGCAGGGGATCGCGGAACACTGGCCCACTAAGGGCATTTTGGAAGCTGGATCGCGAAAGACTTCTGACCAATAACGTTATTACGACTCAACATATCCGCCGCCGCTTCTCCAGACGCCTTTCTGGTCGATTGCCGATTCTGCTTGTAAAGTGTCGTCCGGTGGTGCTATTCATGAAATGTCGTGGGTGAATCGAGCGAGAAAAGGAAGGCTCTGGGGATGGCCGAAGAGGTAGCGGTCGCGGCAGAAAAGGCGCGGCCGAAAGTGGTCAACGGAACGCAGTTGGCGGACGAACTGGGCATCGGCCCGTGGATGGTCACCCGGGCGCTGGAGCTGGGGATCATCCCGCCCCGCGACAAGTCCAAGGGGTGGTCGCGCGAGGCAGCCGACGCCCTCGCGCCGCGGATCGAGGAGATCCGCGAGGGCATCGCGGACCGCGAGGGCTTCGGCGCCCGGCGTACGGCCGAGCTGCTGGCCGAGCTGACCGGACTCGTGGTCGAGGCCGCCGACGTGCCGCCCCTGGCCGAGAAGACGAAGTTGCGCGTCGTGGGGGAGTACAAAGGCTGGGATCTCTACTCGGTACGCGACGCGCAGGCCCTCGCGGTGTCCGAGGACGCCAAGGCGCTGATGTCCGAGCTGATCGCTGCCCGGCTGGAGGCGAAGGCCCGCAGCGAGGCCGAGTGGAAGGCGTGGGTGGAGGTGAGCCTGCCGCCCGACGAGGCAGCCGGCCGTCTGGGGTGGAAGGTGGCCGAGCTGAAGCAGGTCGCCCAGGACGGGCGGATCAGCGCGGGGAGGGGCGGACGGTTCGCCGTCGAGGACCTGGACGTGCTCGCCGCGGATGAGGAGCTGTGCGAGAAGGTGACGGGGGACCGGCTGATCCGGGCCGACGAGGCGGCCGGACTGCTGGAGATCCGGTACCCCACCGACTGGCAGCACGTGGTGGCCGCGGGCTGGATCGCTCCGGCCACCCACGTCGAGGCCCAGGTCGGGCGGAAGCGGTGGATCGAGGTGCCGCTGTTCCGGACCCGCGACGTCGAGAGCCTGCGCGACCTGCCGGGAGTGCCGTGGGAGGAGGTCCGCGCGGTGCGGGCCGGAGGACCGAGTCCGCTCCGCGAGTACAGCCGGGTGACGACCCGCGCCGAGGCGATCCACGCCTTCGCCGCCGCCGTCTCCGACCGGCACCAGGTCGAGGTGTGGGCCTTCCACGACGACCGCACCGGCGCGTGGGCGCTCGACTGGGCCCGTGACGACCAGGGCGGTCCGACGCGCGAGCAGGTCGCCGCCGAGCTCCGCGACGACCAGCAGGCCGCCCGCTACCGCGCGGACGTCACGGTCGGCGGCACCCGGTGGGGCCAGCGTGCCCGTCACGCACGCGAGATCCTGGCGCCGGGCACGGCGGTGCTGCTGTGCACCAGGTCCTCCGGGGAGCCGACCAACGACACCGAGACGGCCGAGGTCATCGAGATTGCCGTCGTGGACGCCTGCACCGGCAAGGTGCTGCTGGACCGCCGGGTAAAGCCGTCCGTCGCGGTGGGGGAGCGGTACGCCGGCGGGCTCTCCGACGAGGACCTGGCGGACGCCTCCCCCTGGGAGCGCGTACTGGCCCGGGTGCGGGACGTGACACGCGGGCGCCTGATCGTCCCGGGTCGGCCGGGAGAAGACCAGAAGCTGATCGCGGCCGACACCGCGCGAGCGGGCAAGCGCCCGATGCACCTGGCCGCCAACGAATCCTGGGCCCTGCGGGAAGGGGACGAGCCGGTCACGCCGGTCGGGGGGCTCCCCGCGGTGAAGGGGTGTGAGTACGTACGCGAGGAGCTGTTGCGGCGATCCCGCGCACGCGGCCGCGCTCACCTCCCGGAGGGCGCATCCCGCCAGGAGGTGACCCGCTGATGGCCGAGATTCGGATCATGGGCGCGAGCGTCGAGGAACAGGAGCAGGTCACGGACCTGATCAGGAAGGCTCTCGCGGCGTACCCGGTGTCGGTCGCCGTGGACGAACCGCGTCGTCTGCAGAACCGGCGGTCCGAGCCGGGCACCCCCGCGTACCGGATCGTGTTCACCATCATCCCCGCCCCAGCGTCGGCCGCCGGGCCCGAGGAGCACACCGTGCACGTCGAGAGGGAGGAGCCGGTCCGCCGTCGAGGAGAACACCGCGGCGGGCGTCCGATGAGCGAGCGCCGGGACCGTCCCGCCCTTCCTCCCGGCACCAGCGGGTAGCCGGCCGGGACTGTCGGTCGTATCCCGCACGGGCCCTTGCCGCCGCTACTCTGGGGGCGAGGGCCCGGCGACCGTCCGGAGCCCGTGCCACGGGAAGGCGGTGACCATGCGCGAGGCGGAGAATCCTGGCGAGGGGGAGTGGACCCCGGACGCCATCGCTCACGCCCTGACACCGGTCCAGCGGATGGAGTTCATGCGTCAGCTGAACCTCACCCCGTTCAGCGAGCTGGAAGCCCTCGGTGCCCGGTGGCGGAAGCTCATCGAGGACCTGCGGGCCGGAGCCGCGAAGGCTCCCGAGGTCATGGACTACCAGCGTCAGCACGGCGGCGCTCTGCCGCCGCAGTACACGGACGTCACCGAGCTGATCAGCGAGCGGCGGGTCGCGTGAACTTTCGGCTCTACATGGACCCCACTCAGCACGAGGTCTACCGGAGCTTGCCCGAGCGGGCCCGCGACCGCCTGGCCCGCTTTCTGCTCGACTCGCTCAGCGACCCGATCACCGCGACCGAGCCGTACGGCGACGTCGATGACGGCGTGGTGCGGCTCTGGGCTGCCGGGGACCTGGCGGTCGTGCTGATGGTCGGAGCCGAGACCAAGACCGTCACGGTGCTGAGCATCGCGTACGCCGGCCTGGACTGACGACGAACGACGAGGGGCTTTCTCCTCCTACCCCCGCAGGGGTAGGAGGAGAAAGCCCCTCGGTGTCTTCAACACCCTTCCGCGGGCGGAGCGATCAGCGACCGTCCGAAGACACCGCTCGGCGCCGAGCGTGAAAGTCGATGCGGAATGACCTTCGCCGGGGATCAACGAGGCGCCACCCGGAAGGTCACGAGGGACAACAGGAGAGCTCAGCACCGACACGGGGGTAGTCGGCGCTGAGCTGCAACCACTCTGCCACGGGCATGTATCCGGCAACCGGCAAAGCGCACATCTTGCATCGTTTTCGACCCCGGCCACAGAACGGAACCCCCGAGGACCCGCAGCCGAGGACCGACGAGCGGAGGTACCCAGCCGTACGGCCCCCAGGGCCGTGCGGCGGCACCTCCCACTCGCATCGGCCACGCTTCCCTTCTTTGATCGTCACGGCCCCGGCCGCCCGAGACTCAGAGCCGTTGCTGCTGTCCACCGGGCGGTCGCAGGCGACGGCGCCGCACGCGAAGCGAGCCCAGCCCGCGACTGGACAGGAAGGGCGGCCTGGTCTACCCGGCCCAGCCGGGAGGCTCCGGGCTCCACTCGGGGAGACCGTCCGCCAGCTCGGTCGGCGCGTCCAGGAAGGCTGTTGACTCCAGGAAGCGGCGTCCGGCATCGTCCTGATCCGCTTCCCGCTGCAGGAGATCAGCGCGCACGGTCCGGGCAGCGGCAATGACGTCGTACGCGGCTACACGGTGCAGCTCGATGTCTTCCCGGGAGGTTTCCTGTTCCACCGCGAGGGCGTCGATGATCGCCTGACGGTGCCTCCAAGCAGCCTGAGCCTCCTGATACTGCGGACTCTGCTCGCCGTGCTGCCGGGCACGGCTGAGCAGGGCGGCACACTGCCGAACGTCCTCGCGGATGCGCTCGGCCAGCGCGCCGGGGGAGTCGGGCAGATCGGCATGTTCCTTCACAGAATCAGCTCCCTACGGTCGATCCGACGATGTCATTTCCCGCATCCTCGCCATGAGGAAGCGGCAGTCCTCCACGGCAGTGTGCGGGCCTCCGAGCTTCTGCGAGCGGTAGCGTCCTCGCTTGACCGACCACAGGCCCTTCCAGACGGCGTACGGCTCCATCGCGTCGTGCCACCGGCACTCGCCCAGCCATCGGGCGGCTACCTGTGCCGAACTATGCCGTTCCAGCTCTCGTTCCAAACACCCTTTATCGAAGGGCAAGTTGTAGGCAATGCACGTCCGTCCGTGCAGGGCCTCACTGAGGGCGGGCAGCAGCTCTCCGAAGGTGGGCGCGTCGGCCACCCTCTCCGGGGTGATCTTGTGGACGGCGATGGCGCCCGGCTCGATTGCGGCCAGCGGGTTGACGTACGAGTCGAAGAGCACGGTGCCGCTCTTGTCGGTGGCCGCGATCTGTACCGCCCACGCCCCGTTCAGGCCGGTGGTCTCGATGTCGACTGCGGCCAGTGAGTCGTCCGCCAGGAGCAGCCGGGCCCAGTCCGCGACCTGCGCCCGCTCGCGCGGCCACGACCGGGGTCTGCGGAGGGCCCGCACCGCGTCGTCCAGGGCGCCGTGCCGCTCACCGGTCCCTCCGAGCCGCCACCCGGCGGTCCCGAGGACCTGGTCCGAGTAGAGCATCCCGAGGAAGGCATCCCCGTCGTACACCGCGAAGTCGTGGCGGTCGGTGTCGGCCGGCCGTACGAACCGGGCCGCCCGGCCATCGATCTCCTGGGTGAATAAATCGTCCAACAGCGCAGGGTCGGCCGTCACTCCTCGCCCTCCTCATCGTGGACCGGAAGGCCCTGATCGTTCACGATGAGCGACTGCCCGGGGATCAGTTCGTCCTCGGCCACGGTGCTGCTGACCTGATCACGGCCGTGCCCGTCCGCCGCAGGCGAGGACGGCTTGCTCCCCTTGCTGCCGCCGACGGGTGACTTCACCTGTCGCTCCAGGCGACGGACCTGGGTTTCCAGAGCCTTACGGGCCTTCTCCGCCCGCTCGGCCGCCGCCGCCTGATCTG
>NZ_JAPEMT010000008.1 GCF_026342435.1 Streptomyces sp. NBC_00237
CTCGGCAAGCCGGGGGCATAGAGCGGCGAATTGCGCAAGCGCAATTCGAATTCCGGCGCAAGCGCCGGAATGGAATTCCGTAAACGGAATTCCGGAAGGAATGCAATTCGCGCAAGCGCGAATTGGTGTGATCGCGCAAGCGCGATCACTGAGGCTGGCTACAGGAGGAGGTGCATCATGTGCGGGCCTGTGTAGGACCTGGAATTCCCAGCTACCACCCCCGCAACGAGAGTGACGGCCCGTCGGTCCGGTCGAGTGCCGGCCACACCGCAGTGACGGGCTCCGCTGCGCTCCACCCTGACCCCTCCCCCGCCCTCGAAACCAGCCGCTCACGTTCACCAATACCCTGCCAGTATACACGCCAACCCGCAACCGTGGAACGGAATCGAGTGATGCGTCACCCGTAGGAGCAAAGACACTCAAGGGCTGATGCATCACGGGACCTAGCTGTGTAGCGTTTGGGTCCTGCCCGCACCACCCCCGCCCCGGCTCAAAAACTCCCGGCAGAATTAAGAATTGCGCGGCCTTGAATGCCTCAGCCACGGAACGGAAGCCCGATATGCGAGAGCTGGAATTCAACGTGCGGAGGCACCTGAGCCGATCGGCCGCCAGGCCGGGCGGCGGAACCCGCCGCCGAGACCGGCCACGCTTCCGTGATTTTGATCGTCACGGCCGGTACAGCCCGAGACTCAGAGCCGCTGCTGCCGCCTACGGTCCGCGCCGACTCCACGGAGCCGCACGCGAAGCCGCCTCAGCCCCGTCCGCGAGCCCACGGGCAGCAGGTGGTGGGTCGTCAGCGGATGCATCCAGAGCCTCGCCTGACGGGCCGTCGCCTCGCCGCCGCGCGCGGCGGCGAGAGGCCGTAGCCGCGGGAAGTGGAGGGCGCGCCTCTAACTACCAGATAGGCGCGAACCCGTGACCTGCGACAACGCGAAAGTTCCATTCCCCTGCACGCATAGATCGCGGTCGTATGGCCCGAGTTCTATGCGCTCTAGCCGACTAGATCGACGCTGGCTAGGGACACACCCGAGATGAATAGATCTCACGCATAACATCACTCATGAGGTATGTTATGCGCCTCATTGATCATGGAGGAGCGTCAGTGGCACAGCCCTTGAGAAGCAGTGCGCGCGCGCCGTTGCAGTCGGCGCCGCTGGCTCCCGTCCCTGCCCCGGAGCGGGATGACGTCAACGGCCTGGAATCGGCTGCTGCCCTGCTCAACAAGTTCAAGGAACTGTCCAAGGGCGGGACGTTCACCTACGACCGCAAGCGCCGCCCCTACGTCTTCTACGGCACGAACCACTCCAGCATCTCGGATGTGCTGCAAGCGAACCTGTGGAAGTTCCGGCTTTCCATGGTGGCCCGGGACGTGCTGGACTACCTGGTCACGCACCACGACCAGCAGGCCCTGGTGAAGACGACCCAGGCGAAGCTGGGCGAGCACTTCTGCTGCTCGCAAACCAAGGTCAGCAAGGCCATCGGGGAGCTCTCCCGCCACAACTTCACGTGGAAGGAGAAGCGCGGGCTGTACCGGCTGAACCCGCTCTACGCTTACGGGTGGGGCAGCGACCAGCAGCGGCAACTAGTCGTGTCGTTGCAGAACGTCCTGCTGGAGCACCAAATCGAGATCCCGACCGTTGGGAAGAAGGAGACCTCGCGATGAGCAGCACGATCCCCGGATTCCACAACCCGCAGCTGTTCGAGGTCCTCCCCAACGCCTGCCTGTCGGCCACGGCCCGGGACATCTTCGACGTGCTCACCGCGCGCCAGGAGCCCGGCGGCCTGGTCCACATCCGTCAGCAGGAACTCGCCGAGCGGCTGGGGCTGTCGCAGTCCGCCGTCTCCCGAGCGATCAGCCAGCTGCGCGACAAGGGCATCATCAGCGAGCGGCAGCGCAAGGGCACCTTGCTCATCCACCCGCTGCTGGCCGGCTACGAGTCTCTCGCCCACATGACCAACCACCTCGCGGCCCCGGACACCCACGTGTGGCCCATCAACTTCCCGGTCGGCGACATCCGCCCGCCGCGCGTACGTGACGGCCGCACCGGCACCGACTTCGACCCGGACCCAGACGGCGGCGAGGACGCCCCCCTCGCCGAGGTCCGGCCCGCGCTGCGACTGGCCGGATGAACTGCTGCCCCAGCCCGCACACCGCCACGGCGCCCACCCCACGGGGAGGGCGCCGTCGTCGTTCCCGGCCGGGACGGAGCAGCACCGGTAGCACCAGGTAAACCGGTTCGTTCTGGTGCAGCAGAACAAACGCGACGACGACCGGCGTGCAGCAGCTGGCCGTGCTGCATCGGCCGGGGCCGGGCTGCTGCCCGTGCAGCACCCTTGTGCTACGCGGCCCATGCAAATGCTGCGCTGCTCCTGCAAACCCGCCGTGCTGCAACCCGACGCCCGCCGCCAGGACCACGAGCAGCACGCCCCTGGCGGTGGTCGCTGCCCCGCTGCCCATCGAGCAGCGGCACGCTGGGCACCACGGCGAGCAGCACGACCAGGAGCAGCGCTGCCCCGTCGCCGCAGGCCCCCGCCTCACACCTCACGCCCTCACAGCGCACCGCGCCCACCTGGGGAAACGGGCTGTGAGCCTCATAGGGGCAGCTGGGTTCATCGGGCTACAGGATGGTGCCGGACAGGGCGCGGCGGTCGCCGGAGAGGGCGTAGCGGCGGGCGGCGAGTGCGTTGTCGAGGGTCTCGCCGATCTGGTCGCACAGTGGGGCGAGGACGTCGGCCGCCTCGATGTCGGACAGGTACGCGGGGGCGACTTCGAGCATGAGCTCCCCGAGCTGGTGTGTGGTGACGGCGAGTTCGTCGACGACGCGGCGCAGCTCGGTGAGCGCGGGATCCGCCGGCGGTTCGGCGGGCGGCGGGGGCGGCGCGGTGCGGACGTCGCGCACGGCCTGGCGGACCACGGCGCGCACGGTGGGCTCATCGAGGGCCTGGAGGCCGCTGTCGGCGAGCGTGGCGAGTCGGCGGGTGATCAGGTCCGCGAGGGTGTCCGTACGACCGGAGACGGCGATCAGGGCGCGTTGGGAGAGGCCGTAGTCGAGCGCGACCGCGGCTTCCGGGGCGCTGTCTCGCGTGCGAGACGGATCGGGGCCGGCGGCGATGGCGTCGTGGATCGCGGCCAGGGCGCGGGCGACGTGGAGGAGCCGGTACGCCTGGGCGCGGCTGATGCCGAACTCCGCCCGGCAGTACGACTCCCAGCTGCTGTGTCCCAGGGGGAGCCAGACCTTGGCGGCGTGCGCGGCGCGGACCCGGGCGGCGAGGACCGCCACGGAACGCTGGACGTCGTTCATCGCGTCGCGCAGTCCGGCCGTCATCTCGCGGGCCTGCGGCGTGCTCAGCGTCGGCCTTGCCGGTTCGGCGCCGTCGTCCAGGTCCTCGTTGTGCTCGCCCACGGCTCTATCGTCCTGCGCGTCGACGGCCCCGCACAGGGCGTGCGGAAGCACGGGAGCTCTGGGGCGTCGACCCTGCACCGACGGGCCTGCTCAGGCGGAGGGTCGGTTGAGCGCCAGGCGCGGGCGGGCGTGAATGATGGGGCCATGGAGATCGAGGTGCCGTTGCCGGGTGGGCGCATCACCCCCGGTGTCGTCAGGGTCGGCGGCACGGTTCGACGGCCGCGCACAGCGTCGTCCCCGTTCGTTGCCGAGCTACTCGATCACCTGCGGCAGGAGGGGTTCACCGGCGCTCCGCGTCACTTCGGGTTCGACGCGGCCGGCCGGGAGGTCCTCAGCTACATCCCCGGCTGGGTGCCTGCCCGCTTCCAACGGTGGACTGATGCCCAGGTGGCTGCCTCGGGTTCCCTGCTTCGCGCCTTCCACGACGCCACCCGTGGCAGCCGCTTGGCCGGTGGGCATCCTGTGGTCTGTCACCACGACCCGGGGCCGAACAACGCCGTCTTCACGGAGGGTGTTCCGGTCGCCTTCATCGACTTCGACACCGCCGCTCCCGGCGATCCTCTGGAGGATCTCGGGTACATGGCGTGGACCTTTTGCATCTCTTCGAAGCCCGGCGCTCCGCCAGCCGCCGTGCAGGCGGCGCAGGTGCGTGTCCTCGCCGACGCTTACCTGCTCGACACCTGCGCCCGTCCCCGCCTCATCGGTGCCGCGCTTGACCGCCAGACCCGCAACGCCCATTGGTGGCGCAGCCGTCTCGCAGGCCCGCCGCCGCACGTCGCCGATGACCACGAGATCGTCGAACGGATCCGGTGGTCCGAGCGGGAGCACACCTACACTGCGGCCAACCGCGCGGTCTTCGAAGCGGCCCTGGCCTGACGGGCCTCCGCTCGCCCGATCTCCCGGCCTGCGCGATCACTTTTCGGTGACTCCGGATGGCGGGCGCGGGCCCTGTCTCACAGCCTCACACCCTCACAGGTCAGCGCTTCTACCTGGGGAAATGGGGTGTGAGGCTCATAGAGCTCACAGGGTGGGGGCTGTACGTGACACCTGTGCCGGGCAGGTCTGGCAGGCTGACCGGCGACGGCGGGCTGTCGCGATTCGCCGCAGAGCCAGGGAGGTTCGGGGTGGCGGGGATCGAGCGGGAGCCGGCGGAGGTGCGGATACCCAAGGCGGCCCTGGATGCCTTCGCCGCGGCGCTGAGCGTGCGTACGGCGGCGATGCGGACCTGGCCCGACGGCATCCAGTGGATGTACGCCCTGGGCACGTGGGAGGAGCCGCACGTGGAGGTGGCGCTCATGCCCGGTGGCGAGGAAGTGTGGCTGCGGATGTCCACCGACCGTTCCCGCGTCGTCGTGTGGACCATCCAGCAGTGGTGGGACTTCGCCGGTGACCTGCCCGGTGCGGCGCCGCCGCAGGTCTGAGTGCTCAGCCCTTCTCGATGAGCCGGTTGATATCGAAGGACACTTCCTCCGCCAGCCGGAACAGCGGCTCCAGGACACCCTGGTACACCGGGTCGGTGTGGGGCGGGCAGTGCTGGGTCAGCAGGCAGCCGGCGGCTTCGTCCTTGGTCCGGGGGTCGGCCTCTTCCTCGTCTTCGGCGATCTCCACCACGCGTTCGATCGCGTCGTCCACGCCGTCGCGCACCTTGGCCCACCGCTGTGCCGTGCGCTCGCGGTCGTTCGGGATGCCGAGCTGGCGCTCCGGAAGGAGGTCGGCTACCGGCACCGACAGGGCCTCGTGCAGGCGGCCGAGGGTCGGCTCCTGGCACAGCTCTTCCACCGTCGTGGTGCTCAGGGGCTGCTTCGCCTCCGCGACGCGCTGCAGCACGGCGACGCCCAGGACGAGTGCGGCGGCCGTGTACCGCCAGGCGGTCAGCGCCGCATGCCGCTCGTACGCGGTCGCGCCGTTCGCGATCTCCTGGAGGGCCTGCCCGTGGAACGGGAACGTCGTGGGCGTCTCGTGCTGTTCGGCCACCGCGCCGTGGCTCTGGAGGCGGTCCCAGAGGGCGACCGCCGACTGCCACTCGTAGCGCGCGGTCAAGAACGCCGCGTTGAGCGACCGCAGCGCCTCGAGCTCGGTCGTCGTCAGCGGGCCTTGCTCATCGAACCGTGGAAACCTCATTGCCGCTCCCCACCCCTGGGTCTGGATCAGTCACCGGCACGCTACTACCCGGCGCGGGTGCCCGGGGTAGCTCTTCTGGCGTACGAGCGGCGGCGGTTGGCGTGGCTGCGCAGGGTGCGGCTCGTTGAGCAGCAGCTGGAAGCGAGCACGACGTCGTCCAGGCCGCCGACCGTGGACGCGCTGACCGCCGAGCGAACGAGGACCGATGCCGAACAAGCCCGCCCACGACCCGACGTACGGCTACGACCCGGAGACGAGGACGGTCCGGGTCGATCAGCACGACCTGGCGCGGCTGCTGCTGATGTTCCGGACGCTCATGCGGCAGCAGCAGCCCGGCAAGTGGAAGCACATGCGCGACTTCGACCTGTCTTTCGAACGCCTCGCTGACGCGGTCGATGCCAGCTCGCAGATCCGGTACGGCAAGCGCTGGGACGGCCCTGATCTGCGGATGCGCTGCACCACCACCGAGCCGGTCTACACCTGGCCCAAGGGTGCGCCGTACGACCGACGTGCGACATTCACCTGGAACGTGCCCGGTTACGGCTCGCACGCCACAGAGGATGATCAGGTTCATCCCGACTCGGTGAGCACCAGCCTGTGCGGATTCAGTTGGGGCTTCGATGACAAACCACGCCTGGTGGGAGGTCTGCCGGACTGTCCCGAGTGTCGGCGCGAGGTCCAACTTGGTGCCGAGCGTCCGCGTGGCGCCTGGTGACTACCTGGGACGTACGCGTCACCAGCGGGAGATCAGGGCGTCGCGGCGTCCGTGGATGGTGATCTGGGGGTTGTCCGCGTCGGCTATGTGGGCGGCGAGCGCCTCGCGGACGTGAGTCTCCACAGCGCTGTACTCGGTGGTGCCGTACAGCGTCAGCAGAGCGTCGCGTTCCTCCAGCCCGACGCCGGGTGTGGCAGGGCAGAGCTGGAGTGCGGAGGCGGCGTAGGCGTCCACGGCACGGTCGGCGTTGGCCAGTTCGACCGCGAGGACGGCCGCCGGCGGGGCGAGGCCGGCGTCTGCCTCCGTCACCTCGTTGTTGATCGCGGCAGCCAGCAAGACCACGGCTCGGGTGTGCCGTGGTTCTTCCATTCGGTCCGGGGTGCCGTGGGCGTGCCAGCGCAGGAGCTGATCGGCGGCGGAGGCGGCGTACTCCCACACCGAGGACGGGTGCCTCACCGGATGGCCCGGCTGCTGTCGAACCGTGCGGTCAGGGCGGCTGCGTGCAGCTCGGTGGTCGTCAGCGTTCGGCGGTCCTTGAACGGTGGAAACCGCATGCCCCTCCCCCGGGGTTCGATTCAGTGGCCAGAACAGTACTACCGGCCGGAAACCACGCGGGCGGGGGTACCGGCCGCGGAGCAGGGGCTATCGCTGTGCGGGTTCGGGGCGTGGGACGGGCACTTGGTGGATCAGGTGGGAGTACAGGTGTTGCTCCAGGACGTCCGGCCCGCTGATCTGGCAGGCGCCGTCCACTTCGACGTCGTCGCCGGAGCGTTCGACGTAGCTGACGAAGTGCAGGCAGTCGGCGCATTCGTAGTCCGGGTGGGGCACTGGGGTCTCGGGGTGCTCGGTCTGGACATGCAGTCCGTACAAGGCGCTGGCCGAGGACCGGCTCATCGCGCTGACCGGGTCGTCGCCGGGGACGGCGTGCCAGCCCAGCGCATGGCGGAAGCAGGTCGTGCACGGTGTCTTCTGGAGGGTGGAGGCGATGTCGACGCACGCGTTGAGGAGGTGCACGGCCAGGCGTCGGCACTCTCCGATTTCGGCGCCGTAGGCGGGTTCGAGGTGGCCCGCGCAGTGCACGACGGCGGTCGCCCACCGTCCGTCCGTCACCGCGGGGGTGGCGATGCCGGGGCCGGCCGCGCGGATTGCCGAGCGGATGATGTCGGGCAGCAGGCGAATGGCGGCCTGTTCGCCGTCCTCTGGCTGTGCGGCGGCCGCGGTCTGCAGGCCGACGGCCACGTAGGAGGCGAGCTCGCACTCGACAGAGCGCGGAGTCCACTGGCCGGTGGCCAGGTCCTCGCTCAGTGCCGCCAACACCTGGTGGAGATCGTCTATCGCCATGGCGCGACTCTACGGGGGTGCGCCGCACCGTGCGGGCTGAGGGGCCAAGACGTGGTCGTCCGGGCGTCGGGCCCTGCCGTTGGCTGGTGAATCCCCGTTCACTACCGCTGAGTTGATCGGTGGTTCATGCTCAAGGGCATGACGATGAGCGACCTCTTCATGCGGGCCCGGCTGGCGGACGTACCCCTGGGAGGCGCGGCATGAGCCGCTTCGTCCTGTCCGGCACGCCATGGCCTCTCCCGCTGGCCCTGAGCCTCCTGGTCTCGTCCACCTCTTCGGAACGGTGGCGAGGGGCAGTTGGGGAGGCGGCCCGGCTGCTGGCGCCGGGGTGGGACGACGACAGCTACATCAGCGATCTCGGGACACTGGCGCTGGTCCTGCACCTGCGTGCCCAGGACGACCGCCTCCCCCAGAAGGTGCCGGTCCAGGAGATCCTGGCCACGCTCGCGCCGGTCGACGCGGCCGGAGAACCGGAGTTCGTGCAGGAGAGCTGGGAGCTGCTGCGGCAGACCGGCGAGGCCCCGCCCATCGCCGGTCAGGTCGAGGAGGGGGCAGGCCAGGTGTGGCTCGTGCAGCGCGACCTCGGTGACCGGTACCTGGGCGGGGACATGGACGAGCTGCACGGGCCGGGGCCATCGGCGTTCCAGTCGGCCACGGCCCGCTTGCGGGCCCTTCTGGCTGACCTGGACGAGGAGCGGCGCGAGGCCCTGTACGTGGTGCCGGTGCCCTCGGGCAGCGTCCAGGTCCAGGCGGCCGGGGGCGTGAAGGTGATCACGACAGGCAGCGTGATGGCGATGCGCTGCACCCACAAGGGGTGCCCGGCCGAGGGCGGCACGGTGATTGTCGACGGGATGCGGGCCCGGTACGTGTGCCCTGACGGGCACACCAGCAGCCCCCGGACGCTGGCGCCGGCGCATGCACGGTGGGCCCTGCGGCACGTCGGCCACGACCCCGCCAGCAGCGGCCGTCTCCTGGTGGACGGGCTCTTCCACGTGCCGCAGGTCTCCGAGTCGCCGCGCATGGAGCTGAGTGCCAACGTGTGGCTCCGGCAGCAACAGCGCGGCTCGAAGGCCGATCCGGAGGTACTGCGCCGCCTCGATGCCGCCGCTGACGAGTTCGACCGGTGGTGACTACCCGGGTGGCAACTGCTGGATACGGCGGTGGATACGATCGGAAACGGCCTGACCCCGGCAGCTGCAATGCCGGGGTCAGGCCGTTGTCACGGGGTGGCTATCCGAGCCAGGTGATGGTGAGGACGGACAGACGGCGCAGGGGCCGGTTCACCCAGTAGGTGAGGGAGAGCTGGCCGACGGAGGCGTGGCGGACGTCCCCGCCCTCGGGGTCGTCCGCGTTGAACTGCCGAAACCCCCAGGGGTTGGCCGCGGCGGCGTCCAGAACGTCCCACACGGTGTCTTCCGCGTGCTCGGGCAGGGCGTTGAGGACCTTGGCGGCCGGGGCGGAGAAGCGGACCGCGTACGGCTGTGCGGTCACCGGCGCCTGCCGCGGAGCTCCGCCATATCGATGAAGTCGCTGTCGTCGTAGCCGGAGGCGACGAACGCGTCGACGTCCGGGGCTGCGGCGATCAGGCCCTGCCACTCCTGGACGACCTCGTACAGCCCGGCGAGGGAGAACGTGCGGCGCGATTCCTCGAGGGCGGCCGCCCACTGCTGCTCGAAGGCCGGCACCCACTGCGCGGCGCGCTTGTCGGCGCGCAGCTGGGCGAGGAGTTCCGCCGGAGCCCCGGGGGCGGGGGCGTACGGCGTGACGGGTGCGTGGTCGGGCTGCGCGCTCATCTGGTCCTCCCGGCGGGTCGTCACCCCACCGTACGCGCGCAGTTGAGCTGTGGAAGCGGACATGCGGCGATCCCTCCTACCGGGGGCGCAGGGCGCGGGCGACGGCCTGGGCGTGCTCGCGCAGGGGGAGGTCCTGCTTGTCCCAGGTCGCGGCCACGTAGTTGAGGAGTTCGGCCGTGGCCCGCTCCGAGTCGCTTGGGTCGCTGCACAACAGCCGGTCGGCGACGTAGGCGACGTCCTGTGCCGGAGTGGACGGGAGGCCGGGGAGGTCGTCGGCGCCTGCGGAGTACCGGGCGGGCGGGAGGCCGTCGTGCTGCTCCTGGCGGTCGTAGTCGTCGGCGGCCCGACGGTTCGCCGCGCGGTCGGCCTCGGTCGTCGGGTTCGGGAACGGGTAATTGATGCTGGGCATAAAGGGGCTCCTCGTCAGTACTCGATATCCAGGTAGTCGATGGATTTCAATTCCACTTCGTTGAGGTCCCGGGCGCGGCGACCACCGTCCTGAAAATACACTTCCCGAATTCCGTCGGCGACGATTTCCCGCAACTTCTGGTCGTTCGCCCCGCTGTCCTGGGCGTCGAACAGGAGGCGTGCGTGGTGCGCGGGGAGCTCGACAGTCACCCTCCGCATGCGCGGTTCGTCGGTCGATCCCCCGGCAGCCCGGTAGCCGAAGGACGCCCGGGTTTCCACCTTGATGCCAGCGGAAGCGGCCTGCTTGCGGCGGCTTCTGCGCACGCCGGGCTGCCACCGCTCCCGCACCATCGCCTCGATCTTCGCGGCGACGTCCGGGGAGGGGTGGCGCACGCCGCGCCGGTAGCGGTTGACGGAGTCACCGGTGACCCCCGCGCCCTGGCCGATCTCCTTCGCGCTGAGGTGCTTGCGCAGGAAGTTGAGCTGGCCCTTGAGGGTCTTGGGCGGGGCCTTGGTGAACGCCTCCTGGTCGGCGCGCTGGAGGGCGTCGTGGATCTCGTCCATGCCGGTCAGCTCCCGTCGGTAAAGAGGTCGCGGTCGACGATCAGGTGGGCGTCGGCGGCCGGGGCGAGATCGGTGACCAGGCGCTCGCCCACTCCGGTGGACGTCGTCTCGTCAGGGACGATGTAGCCGATTTCGCGCAGCTCACGTACCGCCTTGCGGTAGGCGTCGCGCCCCTCAGCCGCCTCCCCGCGCTCGCTGCGGGTCAGCGACACGAGCTGGCTGATCGTGGGCCCCTCGCCAGGGGCGTAGGCGGTGGTGAGTTCGGCCAGGACCCCGCGGGCGCGCCAGGTCAGGCGCATGTCGCGCATGGCGCGGGCGAACAGCTCCGCGTCGTGGGCGGGCGGGGTGGTGGGGACGGGCCACCGGGGGGTGGGCAGGTTCATCGGGTACGGCTCCCTTGGGTGCTTGATGTGGGTGAATCCGGTGGCAGGGGGCGGGTGTTACTCGCCGTCGTCGACCACGGCGTTGCCGCCCTTGATGAAGCTGGCGGGGTTTTTGGACTTTTCCATCAGGTCGACCGTCCACATCATCGGCTCGACACCCTCCAGCTTCGCCAGGCCGGGGGTGGGACCGAGGCGGAATCCGCCCGGCTGCGGTTTGCCGCTGGCCGCGTACGGCAGGAAGTCGAGCGGGCTGGGGCCGGGGCTCGGGTAGACGACGCAGTCGGACAGCACCGCGAGCGGATACAGGCCCGTCATGTCGGCCATCTTGAACAGCTTGCGGTGCATGTTGATCCGCGCCTTGCTGATCACGGCGGCGCGGATGTCGGGGCGCCAGGTGGGGCGCTGCATGGCCGGCCACGGGTCGCCGGGCTTGTAGTGCTTGCCCTGCGGGTTCTCGAACAGCTTGCCGATGCCGCCCTTGATGGTGCCCTTGATCGCGGCGAGCACGGCGGTCAGTACCGGGTCGACGTCCTTGTGCCGGGCCATCGCCTCCAGGAACTCGGGGTCGGTCAGGTCCTTGGTGACGCCCATGTCGGCGAGGGTGTCGACGTAGGCGGTCTTGAGCCGGTCGTGCCAGGGGTCCAGGTACGCGCCGGTCTCGCGGCGCAGGTACGCCTCGATCGGTGCCACGTTGTAGCCGAGCTCCTGGGCGTAGGCGACGGTGTGCGTCTGGTACCAGGCCGGGCCGGTGGGGCGTTCGCCGGTCGGCGTGAACGGTGAGGGCAGGCGCGGGTCGATCTCCACGTGGGAGAGGTCGACCAGCCACGAGCCGGGAATCTTGGGGTTGAACTGCGGGGCGTGGAAGTGGTCGGGGGCGGACAGGCCGACGGTGAGCCGGGCGGCGGCCGCGAGGAACGCGGTGTTGAGGTCCAGGCCGACCGCGTAGGGCAGCGTGCACTCCTCATCGGTGAGGAGCTTCACCGGCCGCACCCAGTTGTACGCCTCTTCGTTCAGGAACCCGCCGTCCCAGCCGGAGTGGAAGACGGCCGGGTGCTCGGGCTGGCCCTCGGGCGGCGCCGGGTCCATCGGCTCGGTGCCGAGGCTGCCGGGGTTGTGGCCGGCCACCCAGTTCCCGGTCTCCTCATCGCGCACCGGGCGCGTCGGCGGACGCAGCGCGGTCATCAGCTCCAGGCCGGAGACGGCGGTGGAGCCGCGCGGGGTGGCCACCCGCTGGGCGTAGATGCCCAGCACCCGGGCGATGTCGACCGGGGCCATGTCCGTGACGCCGGGCCAGGAGCGCTCATCGAGGGCGTCCCAGGGCAGGACCGCGAGCTGCACGCACTGGCGCTGAGCGCCTTGCGCCTTGCGGTAGATGCGGGCCCACGGCCCGAAGCCCCTTTTGGTGAGCTGCCACTTCGCCTTCAACACCTGCTTGACGACCGGGTGGTCCTCCTCCAGGCGCAGCCCGCGCCGGTCCTCCAGGCGCTCGGGCAGCCCGAGCTTCACGGCGGCCTCCGTGGTCAGGACGATCAGCGGGTCGGCGTCCTTGCCGTGGCGGTGCAGGCGCGGCGCGCCGAGACCGGCCTCGCCGAGCGTCCACTCCACGAGCTCCACGACGGTGGTCGCCGGGCAGTTGAGCACGATGCCGTCGACGCCGTACGCGCGGCCGTCACCATCGAGGACGGCGAGCGGACCGTTCGGGAAGCGCGGGTCGGTCGCGGGCTTCGCGGCCTTCTTCGCCGCCGGGCGGCGCGATGTCGCGGGCCGGGCGGCCGGGCGCTCCGCTGCGGCCGGGTCGGCGGCGGGTGTCTCCACCGGGGCGACGGTCTCCACCTCGGGCTCGGGGGCGGCCGGGCCGGTGAACGTCTCCGGCACCACCGGCTGCGGCGCGACGACCGGAACGGGAGCAGCGGGGGCGGCGTGTGCGGGGTACTTGGCGGCCCACCCGTTCAGCAGTCGCTGGTACGCCTCCAGGCGCGGCGACTTCGGCTCGGAGCGGCCGTTCTCGTAGTTCTTCACCGTCTGCACGGACGCCTTCAACGCCTGCGCGAGCCGGGCCTGGGTGATGCCGGCGGCCTCACGCAGCCGGGCGCGCTCCGCCGGGGGCGGGAGCTGCGGCTCCTCCTCCAGCAAGGCGTCGATGTTCGCGAAAAGCTCTTCCTCGGATGCCATGGGTGGATCTCCTTTCGTACCCCCACCCTAGCACTGTTTACCCAAGTCTTTAGCCCGTTTTTTTAACCCGTTCGGATTCTCTTGATCAAGGGCTTCAGGTGGCATCCGCAGGCTCTGCCTCACAGCTCACAGGCACCCACCCCACCCCTTCCCGCCTGCGGAAATACCGTGTGAGGCTCGTAGGGTCCTCCCTCAAGCGCGAGGACCTTACGGCGTGCTGTCACGGATTTCGTACGGCGGGGCGCTCAGGCGGGCAGGGCATCGAGTGCGGCCTGCCACGGGTAGGCATCGAGATCACCCTGGCGCGGCTCGTGCGGAGTGAAGCCCCCCTCCCCCAGCAGGATCGTCACTCCGGCGTCCCGCAGGGTCTGGACGCTGCGGGCCACGGCGGGGTGGCGGCCCTGGGCGGCGTTCCAGTGCGGCAGCGCCACCAGCGGGGTCCGCATCCCGATCGCCTCGGTGATCAGCCCGAGGGCGAGCGTGTCGGAGATGCCGGCGGCCCACTTGTTCAGTGTGTTGCTGGTCAGCGGTGCCACCAGCATCGCGTCTGGGGCGGGCAGAACGTCCGGCTGCGAGGGGAGCTTGTACTGCCAGCGCACCGGATGCCCGGTCAGGTCCTCCAAGGCATCGATCTCCCCCTCGGAGTCCTCCCGCGCCCAGCGGTACGCGGACGGGCTCATGATCAGGCAGACGTCCCAGCCTGCCTTCTGCGCAGCGGAGATGGGAACGGACAGGCGGCGGGCCGGAGGTGCGGCGCAGGAAATCACGTACAGGGTCCTGGTCATCCAGGCAGTCCACAGCGATCAGCAAGTGCGCGCAAGCGCCCCTCTACGGGCGAAGTCCCGCACCCCTGACTGCGGGGTGCGGGACTTCGCCCGTACGGGAGGACTAGTTCTTCTTGTTGATGATGTCGCCGAGGTTGATCTCGCCGTAGTACGTGCCGCCGGTGATGCCGGTGACGTTGCCCATGATGTGGGAGCCGTTGTAGGTGGTGGTCTGGTCCTGCTGCTGGCCCTGGTCCTGGTTGTTCTGCTGGCCCTGGTCCTGGTTGTTGGTGTTCTCCGGCATGACGTGCTCCTCAGATGTTGTTGGCTGCGTGGCGTGCGGGCGTGCTCTGCGACTACTGCTGCTGGTTGCCGAACGAGACCTTCTGGCCGTTGACGTGGACGTCGGCGTGGAACGTGCCGCCGACGATCAGCTCGCTGGCGTCGCCCTCGGCCTGGGTGCCGTGGAAGACCGGCTGGCCGCTGGAGTTGGAGTTGGCGCCGGTGTTCTGGCCTTGGTTGTCGGACACGGGGACTCCTTCAGACGTGGTGGTGTGGAGTGAGGTCGTACGGGGCGCGTGGCCTGGGGTCACAGGGCCGCGATGACGAGTGCGGCGATCCCGAGCCAGAGGGTGTGCCAGCTCTGATCAAGCGCATAGGCGCCAGTGCCGAGCGTCGGGGCGTACGTACCGGCGGCGGTGACCGGGTGGGCAGGGTGGGCCGGGGTGCCCAGGGAGAGGAACTCGCTTTTCCCGCAGAGGCGGGCGAGGCGGGCGAGGGTGGTGCGCCGGTCTGCCCAGTAGTGCGAGGCCGCGTCCGCACCGAGGCCGACCACGAGGCCGGCCGTGCCGACGGCGAGGTCCAGGACCAGGACGACGGCAAGGAGAACGGCGGCCTTGGTGGCGGTGAGTCCGAGGACGTGGCGGGCGCAGGCCGCGCGGCCCGTCCAGCCGGGCCGCCCCTTGTCGGCGGCCTGGCACGAGCTCTGCACCCAGTGGTCGCCGACCGAGTGGCCGATGTAGAGGGCGACGAAGACTGCGGCGAAGGTGGTGGCGGTGAGGCCGGGATCGGCCATGATGGTGGTCTCCTGTTTCTCTGCGAGGAGTTCGGGAGTACGGGGCGGCCGTGCGCCTGGAAGTGGACGGCCGCCCCCACTGATGAGAGGCACCGGGCATGGAGTCCGGTCAGTTCTGCTGCGCCTGGTCGTCCGTCGCGTCGTCGTCCTCGGCCACGGCCAGGTGCCCGAGGCCCATCTGCCGAACCCCCGCGTTGTAGACGCCCCGGGCGCTGCTGCGCTTGCTCGGGTCGTCGTAGAGGAGCATCGCGATGTCGCCCCAGCTCTTGCCCTCGTGGTCCCTGAGCTGGACGACCATGGCGCGCATGCGGCGCTCCAGTTCCCGCTGGATGGACGCGGTGGCCTGGGTGATCTGCCCCAGGTCCCCCGTCGTCTCCAGGGCCTCGATCGTGCTGGCACCGAGCGCGGTCAGCGCCGACTCCAGCCGTCCGTCCTTGGTCGCCCTGTCCAGGTATCCGCGCGGATCGTCGTTGTGCGGGTCCCACGTCAGCGTCAGTTCGCCGACCGTGGGCCCCGGCGTGATCTGAATGGCCATGCCCGGTCCCTTCTCAACTGCTGTGCGTTTTCCGCACACCCACAAAGTAGCGCCGTGCGTTTTACGCACACAAGGGGGTCGTTCATGATTCTTTTGCCAACTTCCTTTACCTAACCGGCAGTTGGCAGGTCCTACGTTCTGATTGCTGGCCGACTTTCCTGCGCCGACCAGCGCCTTGAGGCCAGCACGGCACGTGGAACGGGGTGCCGGGCGCAGCGATTCCAGACCCCGGTCCCCAGCGGCGCCAGACTCAGATGCCACCCTGTACGTCGCCCGGCGGTGCCCATCTCCTGAAGCCGATGCTGCCGCCGGGCGCACAGCACGCCGAAGAACAAGGACTACGACAGCAGGGGCCGCCGGAAGTGATCCGGCGGCCCCTGCTGTGTACGCCCCGGGTCATCCGGCGGCTTCGAGCTGATCCAGTGCGAGATACAGCGTCCGCACCAGCCGGGCGCAGCTCTGCGCGTGGGCCAAGGTGTGGTGCACCAGCTCGGGGAGCCGCCGGTCGGCCTCCCGCAGCGATGCCTCGACAAGGGGGCGCAGGGGGCTTCCCGATGGCAGTGCGTCGCAGCGGCGGCGCACCAGGGTGACCTGTTCCCGGGCGTGGTCGCGCAGCTGCGGGACGACCGTCGCCCAGTGGCCGGCCTCAAGGGCGGTGGTCTTCGGCACGGCGAGCACCGCGGCCGCCAGGGCGAGGTGCGGGGCGCGGTCGAGCGGCAGGTTCTGCGCGTCCTGGTCGTTGGCGAGGACCACGTAGTGCGGGTCGAGGCAGGCGGTGTCCAGGTCGTAGGCCGGGGCGTGGTCGACGTCCTGATCCGCCCCCGCCTCCCAGGTGCTGTCGTTGTCGAGTTTCAGGATGCCGTCGACACCGTGCCGTGCCATCAGGTCCGCGAGCCGGGCGCGGGCTTCACTGCTCATGCGCCCAACCTCCCCGCAGCTGCGGGCCCTGACTCTCCTGTCGGCCGTGCCGGTTGCGCCCGTTCCGCCGCTCGTACGGGCAGCAGCGCCCACACGCTCTTGCGGTCCGTGCCGAGCGGAGTCCATCCCCAGTCGGTGCTCAGGGCATGGACCAGTTGCAGGCCGCGTCCGCTCTCCGCGTCTCCAATGCCGCGTACGAGCGCGGGCGGGCAGCTGCTGTCGTCGCGGACCTCCACCAGGAGGAGCCCGCTCCCATGGGTGAGGACCAGTTCGGCCATCGCGCCGACGGTGTGCTGCACGGCGTTGGTCATCAGCTCGGACACCACGAGCAGGGCGGTGTCGATGGCCCGGGGAATCCGCCATGCGGCCAGCGTCCGCGCCGCTGCCTCGCGGGCCCTAGGCACGCCTTCGGGAGAGGCAGGAAACGTCATTGCCGCCTGCCCGCAGGCCGCTACCCCAGGGCGTTCCCGGGCCTGTGCCGCGCTCTTGGGGCTGCCCGCTCCGCACCCCCCGACCGCGACCGTGTCCAAGGGCGGCTCCTCGATGCCGGTGGCCGGCCCGTCGCCGCCGCAGGCTTCCCGCAGAGCCGCGTGCAGGACCGTGGCGTCGGTGTGCACGCGGCCGGGGCGCGGGGAGTGCAGCCAGTACGGGCCGGGCTGTGCTTCCTTCCCCGCTTCCGGCAGCACCAGGGAGTGGGGCGTGTCCAGGACGGTGGTGTGCGGCAGGTCCCAGCCGGTGGCGGCGCCGGGCGGTACGAGGAAGTACAGGTGCCGCTGGGCGGGGTCGACGGCGACGCCGCCTTCCCTCCCGCCCAGGTGGCTCAGAGCCCGTAAGCCGAGGTACCGCGGGACCCGTACGGCATCCGAGAGAGGGCCGGCGGGCCCGGGACACGGCGAAGTGCCGGACAGAGAAGGGGAGTTGCTGGTCATAGGAGTTTCCCGCTCGTGGGCGTCGTGGGTGCCTGGGACGCTACGCGGCAGGCCCGTTCCCAACCCGAGCTGAGAGTCCGGGTTGCCTCCCGGTACGGGTGCTACAGCAGGCTGAGCCGTTCCGCGAGCGCGGTCGCCTTGCGCCGGTAGGTGGGCCGGGACCGCTCGACAAGGGAGAGGACGAGCTCGCGGGCCAGCGGGGAACGCTCCAGGTCCTCGGGGGCGAGCTCTTCGAGCTCCAGGAGGTGGACCAGGACGGCGGCGTCCTCGCGGCGCAGGTCGTAGCAGCGGGCCACCTCGAGGATGAACGTGAACTGCCGCTCCCTGGAGGGAAGCTGGGCGGTGTCGACCTGGTCGGCCAGGCGCAGCGCCTCGGTGGCGTCCCCGGCGAGCATCTCCACCGACACCGCGTGCAGCTCCAGGTTGGTGGGCCCGAACACGGTCCACTGCACGTTGCCCTCCCCCACCTGTTCAGCCAGCGGACGCACCCGCCGGTCGAGGTGCTCGCGGGCTGCCCAGGCCCGCCGGGTACGGGCCTGGGCGACCACCGCGACCAGCTCCAGGGCCCCTTGGACGGCGAGAGCCTCCGGGGTGCTGAGGGCGCGGTGCAGGTCTTCGGCAGCGGACCGGGCGACGTCTGCGGCAGCGTGCTCGTCACCGGCCGTGGAGAGCAGGATGTGTCCCAGGTTCCACTGGGCGGTGGCGATCCGCAGCGGATCGTCGGCGTCTTCTGCGGCGCGCAGGGCCCGGTCGGCGACCATCAGGGACAGTTCGAGCCGCCCTGCCCGCCGGCAGTAGGAGCGCAGCAGCCCGTACAGGTCCGCCGCGGTGCGCAGGATCTCCCGGCGGGCGGCCGGATCAGTGCTGCGGCGGTGGGCGCGGACGGCTTCCTCGACATCGCCGATGAGCGCGGGCAGGACGGCCTCGGTCGCGGTGAACCGCGCGGCTGAGGTCTGCCACGTGCGCCAGAGGTCATCCACCCGGGTCCGGAGCCCGACGTGCGGCGCCGCACCGCAGGGGGTGTTGGGGTACTGGCCGAGCAGGGCCCGTACGACGTGGTCGGCGGCGGTGTCCGGCGCCTGCGGTTGCGGGAGGGCCGACTCGTCCAGCAGGACGGCGACGGAGACCTCCAGTTCGGCGGCCAGCCGCAGCAGCACGTCGTACGAGGGCTTCTTGAGCCCGCGTTCGATCTGCGAGAGGTAGTCCTCGGTGATCCCGCACAGACCGGCCACGACCGCCTGGGTGCGGCCACGGCGCTCGCGGTGATGCCGGACGCGCGGGCCGAGGGGCAGTGCGGGCAGGTCCATCCCGTCCTCCTGGAAGAGGGGGTTCCAGCGTAGTTCCGGCGACCGTCGGGCAGGCGGTATTACTCCAACGTGTGACACGGTGAGGCCCGTTGAGGGTGGCCGAAGGGGAGGCAGAGATCGTGCAGGTGGTGTTGTGGGACATCGACCACACCCTGATCGCCACGCACGGTGTCGGCGGTGAGATCTTCGGCGAGTGCTTCCAGCAGGTCACCGGACACCGCATGCGCGAGCAGGCGACTGTCGACGGGATGACCGAGCCGGTCATCTTCCGTGAGACCGCCGCTCTGCACGGGCTCGACAGCACCCGTGCGATGTTCGAGGAATTCGCTGCCTGCTCTGCCGAACGGCACCGGGTGCGCGCCGATGAACTGCGCGTCCGGGGTTGCGCGCTGCCCGGCGCGGCGGACACGCTCGCGGCGGTCGCCGAGGTGCCCGGGGTCGTGCAGACCGTCGTCACGGGCAACATCCGGCCGGTCGCCGAAATCAAGCTGGGCACCTTCGGGCTCGATACCCACATCCGGTTCGAGCTGGGCGGATACGGCGAGGACGACGACGACCGGGCCGCCCTCGTACGCACCGCGATGGCCCGCACTAGCCAGGCCCTGCACATCACGGTCGCCCCCGAGGACGTCCTGCTGATCGGGGACACACCCGCCGACGTTGCGGCCGGCCTGGCCAACCACGTCCACGTTCTGGCCGTCGCCTCGGGCCGTACGAGCGCCGCCGACCTCGCCCGAGCCGGGGCGCATGCGGTGATCGAGGACCTCACCGACCCGCTGCTGCTGGACCTCCTCACCCGCAGGACGAACTGACGGCCCGGCCCGCTAGAACCGGGCTGACGGGCCTGACCGCCTGGTGGTGCTGGTGGGCTGTCAGCTGACGGTGATCCGCAGGCCGTACGGCGCGCCCGAGCTGATGGCGGCGGCCTGTTCCTGGAGGTCGGCCTCGGTGAATTCGAGCAGGACGCGGTCTGCGGCACGGCGCAGCAGGGGGACCACGGTCGCCGCCGGGCGTCCCTGGTGGGTGGCGGCGAGCTTGGTGAACTCGTCCTCGTAGCCCGTGTAGAGGTTGGGCTTCTGGGTCATGGCAGCGGCTCCTGGTGCTGTTCCGGTCGGGTGTCTCGGGCGGGGCCTGTGGCAGCCCCAGACCTGGGGGCACTGTGCTGGCGGCGCGCGGCCGCGCGTGCGCGCGGGGAGCGGCTCCGGTCCACCACGGCGAGTGAGGCGGGCACCAGTGCTGTGCTGCCGAAGCGGGCCCGGAGCCGGTCGGCGGCCTCCTCAACGGCGCGGGCCTGGTCGTCGACGGGGTCGAAGGTGAGCTGGTAGGCAGCATCTTCGGCGGGTGCGAGTCCTTCCGCGCGGAGCGTGAACGTGCGCACGCGGGCCCGCTGGAGCCCGAGCTGGGCGTGTATGTCGTAGACGGCCGCGGCCAGGGCCCGGCTGTGCTGGGTGGGCTCCGCCAGAGTGCGGGTGCGGGTGGTGGTGGAGCGGTCGGCGTACCGGACGGTCACCGAGAGCGCGCCGGCGACCTGCCGGGTGGTGCGCAGGCGCAGCCCAACGTCCTCCGCGAGGGCCAGCAGCGCCCGCCGCTGGGCGTCCGGGAGGAGTTCGTCGCGGGGGAAGTCGTGCCGGGCGCTGAGGGATTTACTCAACTCGCCGGGTTCCACCGGGCGGGGGTCGATGCCTCGGGCCCGTTCGTGCAGGAGCTTTCCGGTCGCGGTGCCCAGGATGCGCTGGAGGGTGAGCAGCGGGGTGTCGGCGAGGGCGCCGATGGTATGCAGTCCGTACCGGGTGAGGGTGCGGGCAGTGGAGGGTCCGACCCCGGGAAGGGCGGCGGCCGGGCGGGGCCGAAGGAATGCCTCGACCTGGTCGGGCGGGATCAGGGTGGCGCGGCCGGGTGCGGTGAGGTCGGCGGCCATTGCGGCGATCAGGCGGGTGGGGCCGCCGCCCACGCTGGTGGCGGTGCCGTGGAGCCCGGCTACCTGCATCTGAATCATCGAGGCGAGCGCAGGGGCGTCCTTGTCGAAAAGGCGCAGCGCCCCGGTGATGTCGAGCTCCGCGCTGTAGTCCTGCGGCAGCGGCTGAACCCGGGGAGTGAACGTCTGCAGGAGGTCCAGGAGGTCCTCGTACTGCTCCTCGCTCCCGGCCCCGGGCGGGAGGTGGAAGTGGATACGGAGGATGGAGCGGTTCTGCACGGGAGCTCCCTCCTGACCGACGGCGTCCTACCTCGACACCCGTTCGAATACTTGTTCGAAGAATAGCCGGTGGGATTCCCGAGCGCGAAAGGATCAGCAAGCCAGCGAGCTGCTGGCGACCGTCAGCCCCCGGACGCAACCGTACGAAGCGGCAACCCCTTGGGCATCGCCGGTGGACCGGGGAGCCGCAAACAGCGTGCCGTCCGCGATGCTTTTAGTCGGTGACGTAGACAGTCACGTACAGGTCACCGGATGGCCCGCCGTGGACGCCTGTGCAGCCGAAGCCCCGGAGGCGGACTTTCTGCCCGTCCTTGATGCCAGCGGGAAATCGCACTCTGTAGGTGCGCCGGGACCGGAGCACTTGCCCCTCTCCCCGGCAGACGTCACAGTCCTCCGCCGGGTCGTCATCCTCCTCGGATCTGCACACCGGGCACGGCTGGTAGGCGGACATCCGCAGGGGAATCAGCTCTCTTTTGGACGCTTCCTGCCTGCTGATCCACACCTCGGAGGCCAGGTCGATGCCCTTGGCGGGGGTCAGGTCATCGTCCAGGTACTGGCCGATCTCCCCGAGGAGGTCGCAGACCTCCCCCGCGCTGTCCGGCCGGTGACGCGGGTCCTTGGCCAGGAGCTGACCGACCAGCTGTTCCAGTTCCGTCGGTACCTCGGGGCGCAGGGCGCGCAGTGGTGTGGGCTGCTCATGGATGTGCTGGTTGATCAGCTGCCAGGAGGTGCCGGTGAAGGGCCGCTGCCCGGTGACGAGCTCGTAGAGCACGCAGCCCAGGGAGTACAGGTCGGAGCGGTAGTCGACGGTGCCGGAGAGGGCTTCGGGGGCCATGTAGGCGGGAGTGCCGATCAGGACGCCGGTGGTGGTGATGTCGTGGCTAGGGTCGCTGCCCTTGGAGATCCCGAAGTCGACGACCGTCGCGTGGCCGTCCTCGCGGACGATGATGTTCGAGGGTTTGATGTCCCGGTGGGTGAGGCCCGCTTCGTGCGCGGCTTCCAGGGCGTCCGCGACGCAGGCCGCCATGTAGAGGGCCGTCGGCAGGGGTGGGAGTTCCTTCCTGAGGGCGGCGCTGAGCGAGAGGCCGGGGAGCAGCTGCATCACGAGGTAGGCGTACAGCTGCCCGTCGTGGACGGCGGAGCCGAAGTCGTGGACGGTGACGATGTGCGGGTGGGCGAGCCCGCCGGCGACCGCGGCCTCGCGGGCGAAGCGGGCCACCTGCCGGTCGTGGTCCGTATTGCCGTCGCCGGTGAGGACCTTCACGGCAACGAGCCGGTCGACCTTCGGATCGTGCGCCTGCCAGACCTGCCCGAAGCCGCCCGCGCCGATCGGCTCGATCAGCCGGTAGCGGCCGTCCAGCACGGTCCCTGCCCGCACGGCTCCCCCTCATGGGCACGCACCGCAGTGATCGGTGCACTCGACGTGTACCCATCACGCTACGCCGACAGAACCCCCTGCAACAGGGGAAACCTGACCGGCAGTCACATGAGGGTCACGCCGTGGTGCGCAGCGGGGCCTGCTGCGGCAGCGACGTCGTGGTGCCGTTCTGCCGGGCTGCCCGTTCGGCTCGGGCCCGGCGCAGGGCTGCCGCTTCGACGGCAGCGGCCTGGCGGCTCCGCTGGAGACGCGCCTCTGCGATCGGAGCCGGTGCGTCTGCCTGTGCGGCGAAGGCGCGGGCGCTGAGCTCGCGCATCGCCTTCGTCTGCCGCTCCACGGCCGCCGCGACCTCCGGATCAACCCGCCGACCGGAGCGGCTGCCCTGAACGACGGCCAGCGCCTCCTGGTACCCGGCGCACCCCATCTCCCGCGTCTTGACCTCACCGCTGGGCTCCGGGGCGGCCTGGCGGCGGCCCGGAGCAGGCGGGGGCGGGGCGTGGGGGGCCAGGACGACGATGCTGCGCACGGCCGACGTGCCGGTGACCTGGCGGGCTGCGGCGAGGATGCGGTTGGTGAGGTAGCGCAGCTGGGTGCGGTAGGCCATGGTCTCCGGCCAGAGGGTCAGGGCCCCGGTGGTGGGGTCGTACCCGCTGGCCTTCACACGGTCAGCGAGGGTGGGCGCGACCAGGGCCGCAATGTCGGGCCACTGGTCGAGGACGCTCGCGCCCAGGGTGGCCAGCTCCCAGACCCGGTCGGCGATCAGCTCCTTCGTGACGGCACCGAACGCGGCCGGCTCCCTACGGTCTCCCCGGACAGACCGGGCCGGACGGGATCGGGGTGTGCGGGATTCGCTGGGGTTGTTGCCCCGCGCACGGGCGGCGGCGCGGGCGGACTGGAGGGCGAGACGGGCCAGGTCGGCGCCGGACACGGTCTCGGGTGCGGTCGGGGTGGTGGGTGTGGTCGTCATGGCGGGCCTCCTACCGGCTGCCGAGCGTGGTCAGGGTGCTGGTGGCGAGGGCCGCCAGCTGCGTGGCCTGGTGGACCAGGTCCGCGCCGTAGAGCTCCTCCGTCAGGTCACGCCCCAGGGCATGGAGCGCGTTGACGACCGTGGACGGGTCGCCCGCGCGGAGTTCCTGCTGCACGAGCGCCCGGCCCGCCGCCTTCTCCGCGTCCAGGTCCTGCGGGACGCTGTCCGCGAAGGCTCCGGGAACAGCCCCACCTGGCACCGACGGCCGGAAGGCAACCTGGAAGGCATCGGCGACGCGCTGACGCACGCTGGCGTCGGCGGGGACCCGCCAGTCGCCGTCGAACTGCTCCCGCTGGCGGCGGACGTGCTGGATGCGGTGGCGGCGCATGGCCACCTGAGTGCCGCGCCAGTGCTCCACCAGGGCCGCACGCTTCGCCGGGGTGTCGATGCTGGTGTGTGCACCGGCCAGGAGGGTTGCGAGCAGCCCCGAGCCACGCCGTACGTGGCCACTGCCGATGCCGCCGCGAAAATCAATCCAGGCCCGGATCTCGGTGACCGACCACCCGGCATCGGCGACGTGCTGGCTGACCCAGGCGATACGACGGACGTGGCAGCCGCGCAGCCAGTCGAGCTCAGCGATCAGCTGACCTGCGAGGTGCAGGCGGTTGCCGAACCGGTTGCGCTTCTTGGGCCCACCGGCCCGCCGCTTCTTCCTCCTCTGGGTGGGGGAATCGCTCTCCCCGCTTGCGAGGTTTTTCTCAGAGGGAGAGAGAGTCTTACCCGCAGAAAGGCACTGCGGGTAAGACCCAGGAGAATGGGGCTCACGGCCCGACCGGCGCCGCCTACGTACGGGGCGCTTCCGCTTGGCCTCAGCCGCCGTCCGGGCAACCTCCACCGCACGCTCACGCCCCGCCTCGGTCACCCCGCACACCCGGGCCTCGTAACCCGCGCCGACCAGCCGGTGACCCATCGCGTCGTCGTACACCAGCGGGATCACCGCACCGTAGATCGTGGCCGTCGCCGTGTACGCCCGACCCGGCACCCTGAGGTTCCGCTTCGAGCCGTGGCGCACCCACACCAGGGCACCCAGCTCCCGCAGGATCTTGACGTGCCGCTTCACCGTCGCCCGCGACAGACCAAGCCGCCGCACCGTGCCGTCGAGGTCGTACAGCACCAGCCCCAGCGTGAAATCCATCCGGGCCGCCAGGTCCTCCGCCACGCGCACCGTCGACGGACCCGCCAGCGGGTGCAACCCTGCTCCCACCAGCCACACGACCGAACGCAGCCACGCCCGCGGCCCGGCACGACGCGACGCCGTCTGCTGCACTCCCTGCGCCTCACCTCGGACCAGCGCGAACGCGGGCGCTGCGAAGCCGTCGTCCGGAGCCGACCGGGGAGCAGGAACCTTCGCGGCGAGCGCCGCCGCAACGTTGAGTTCCACCTCGAAAACGTCACAGTTGTAGCTTCCTACCGGAAACCCTTCTTCCGGCACGAACTGCTCAAGAGCGAAGGAGTCGGGCGCAAATTCCGTCACGCGGGAAGCCCGCTGGAACTGAACCGGGGTGAATCGGGCAGGGCCAAGCTGACAGGTGGACACCAGATCGGGCACTATGAAGAAACCAGCTTCCATATGCGTGGACCGACCAAGCCCTTCGGGGCTGGCCTATCCGTTCGTGTGGATGTGTGGGAGCCCTCTCCGTGCGGAGCGGGCGGACATCGAATGGCAGGGGGGAGATTTCTCCGTTCCTTTTGTCTGTTTGGTGGTGGATTGCCAATCCCCCGTGGTGGGGGCACCGGCGATCCGACGCGCAGCTGGTGCTGCTGCGGCTGTGGTGGCCGTGGTGAGTGGCCGGGTGTTGCGATTGCTGAATAACTGGCTCGATGAGCCGAAGCTCAGAACCGGCGGTAACCGGGACTGAGCGGCCGACCTGGGTGGTTAATCCGGTCGGAACGAAGGGCCGCGCGAGGCCAGAGCGGGTGGTTAATCCGCTTGATGGCGCGCGCGGCCGGTGGCGGCTACGTCACCCCGACCCCCTCGATAACGCAGGTGGAGTCGGCATGCCTGGAAGCGGCCGGGACCATGAAGTCACCCCTCATTGGTCGCCTCTTCAACGGCGGCATCCGGGTGCTTCGCGGCCAGCTTCCGAAGGAGATGTGCGTACGCGCGACGGTTCCCTCGGTGAGGCTGGGTGGCGCCGGCCTCCCACCGTGCGACCGCGAGCCGCTTGACGCCGATGGCCTCGGCGACTTCGGCCTGGGTGAGGCCGGCGGCGAGTCGGAGCTGCTGCCGGACCTGCGGTGCGGGGAGGGTGTCCTCCTCCACCAGGGCGTCAATTCGCCTCAGCGGATCAGGCATCGGTACCTCCACCCTAGAGAATGATTCCCCAAAAGATACACGCCACCAACGATCTTCGCCATCGAGAACGAGCATGTTGGTATACGAGATACCGACTGCCCCCATCGGACTCCCCTCCCTCCGTTGACGATTGCGTCGTTCCTGCTGTGAGAACGCGCAGGTGGAGCCGCTTAGTGCCCCTGAAGCGGAACAGATTTCGAGCGGCAGTTCCAGTGCCCGCTGACTTGTGGCCCCGCTCTTCCCGCCTGACGGGATGCGAGTTCGCGAACGGTCCCATCCCACGGGAAGGGAAGCGAACGCGGCGAGTCTGGCACGTGACCTGACGCGGTGTCTGGTGACATTCGGGGATGACATCTGGATGTCACCCCCGAATGTCACCCCCTTCGACCGCGCCCTGAGCGGCCCTCTGCAAGGCGCCACGACGACGCCGATCTCCACAGCCCGGCCATCAGACGATCCGATCACGCGCAGCTGATCCGTCATGCGAGGCCCCCCAGATGCACGTTGACCGCCTTCGCGGCCTCAGCCAGCTCGTGCAGTTCCACGACCACGACCCCGGCCGCCACCAGCTGTTCGTAACCGACGCAGTCGGCGACGAACAGGCTCGGCTCCCGCCAGGCGATGACGACGCGCGGGATGCCCGCCTCGAGGATTCGCTGGGCACACGGGGTACGGGAAGCGCTGCGCTGGGAGCAGGGCTCCAGCGTGCTATAGATCGTCGCCCCGGCCAGCCGGCGGTCATCCTGGGAGAGTTGGGCGAGCACGACTTCCTCCGCGTGTTCGCGAGGGTCGGTAGCACGGGAGTAGCCGGACGCGAGCTCGGTGCCGTCTTCACCGACGAGGATCGCGCCGACCGAGTAGGCGCCAGCAGCCGGAGGACACAGCGCGGCGAGGTCGATCGCGCGTCGCATCCATCGGAGGTCCTGGTCACGGGCGGGCGCATACATCAGACGCGCCCCTTCGGGGCGTAGCGGAGCAGCACGACGTCTCCGATCACGCGGGCCTCCAGCAGCCGCATCCGGGCGGTCGACCCACCCGGGTAGTCGGCGGTGCCCAGGAACTTCGGTGCGTCGGCCTGGCCTACCAGTAGCGGCGCGACGGCGAGGTGCATTTCGTCGGCGAGGTCAGCAGCCATGAGCTGGGTGTGGATCGTGCCCCCACCCTCAACCATCAGCCGACGGACGCCGCGGCGCCCGAGCTCCTCGAGGACCAGACCCCAGTCGAGCTCCGGCCCGACGCTCACGACGTCGGCGAGGTCCCCCAGCGTGGCGCGCACCTTCCCCACCGCGTCGTCCACGGTCACGACCAATTTCCCGCCGCCGTGGTGCCAGAACTTCAAGTCGGCGGACAGGTCGCCGGTGCGGGTCACCGTGACCTTGAGCGGGAACTCGGGCTTGCCGTCGGCAACACGCTGAGCCCGACGCTTGTCGGAGTTGACCAGCAGCCTCGGGTTGTCCTTCCGCATGGTCGTCGCGCCGATGAGGATGGCGTCGGACTCCGCACGGACCTGGTCAACGCGGTCGAAGTCGTCGGCATTGGAGAGCAGCAGCCGCTCCGGGCTGGTGTCGTCCAGGTATCCGTCGACCGACATGGCGGCGGACAGTACGACGTACGGGCGGGCAGTCATCTGCTCAGGTTTCCGTTTCTGTCTCGTGGGCGAGGGTGGAGTCGAAGGCGGCCCGGAACTCGGAGACCGGGGCCTCGCGCTGCCAGGGGATCAGGGCCGTGTCGAGCCGGATGAGCTCGTTGGTGATCCGGCCGGAGCCTGTGTCGGCCGCGACCGTCAACGCGTGCATGCCGACCGTCGCGGCATGCTCCGGATCGCGGGCACCGGCCAGGGCCACGGCCTGGCGCGCCATGTAGACGCCGCGGTCGCGGTGGTAGTCGCCGGGCATCAGCCGGATCGCGTCGGCGAAGGCATCGGCAGCCTGGCCGTGCTTGCCGAGGGCCTCCAGACCCTGCGCGCGGTGGACCTCTACGTACGAGGCGTTCAGCCACACGCCCCACGGAGTGGGATCAGAGCCGATGCCGTCCAGGGCGTTGCGCACGTAGTCGATGGCGCGCTCGCTGTTGTCGGCGTCGCCGCGCAGGGCGTGTCCGTATGCCTCGTAGGTGCGGGCCACGGCGGCGAGCCGGCTACGGGGCCGCGCCATCCGCTGGGCGGCTTCGGCCAGGTCGACCACCTCGACCAGGTCGGCTGTGTCACCGGCGAGTTGGGCCTTTCGGGCCATGATGTACGTGGTCAGGTCGGTGTCGCCGACCGTGTACGACCACTGCATCGCCCTGTCGAGCCAGTACGACGCGGCCTCCGGGTTTCCCAGGTCCTGGTGCAGCCAGGAAAGGAATTCCCCGTACTGCGTCTGGAGCTCCATCAGGTCGCGCCGGTCGGCGCCCTTCGCCTCCCGTCGCAGTTCCTTGATGACGTCGATGTAATCGCGCGTCGCCTTGAGGGCGTGGCGCGGCCCGAGCAGGTTGTCGCCGTCGATCAGCAGACGGCGGGTACGGCGCAGATGTTCCACCGGTGTCGATCCGTACGCAGACGCGGCCCGCGCCTTGCGAACCAGGCTCGACAAACTGTCCGAGTCCGCGGCCGCGGGCGAACCAACGCCGACCGCCGCAGCGGCTCCCAACCCCACCCCCGCGCGCAGAAGTGCGCGCCGTTCCAGAGCCACCCAAACCACCGACCCATCGCGTAGACGACACGGGACCGAGGTCCCTTCACCGTCCGACGCTGCCTGGTCTGCTGCGGCCAAGGCCAGATCGATCGAGGACTTGGCCACATGAACGGGCGTATTGGCCACATGGCCATGCTTGTCGCCGATCTGCTCCCAGAGACGGAGTAGCATCCCGCTGGCGTCCAGGGCACGGTCAAGGACCGCTGCCTGGGCATGGTCGGCCACGCGCTCTGCTCGTTCGAATCGCCCCAGGTGGGCGTGATCGATGCGGCTCCGCTTCGAGAGTTCGCGGAGGCTGAGGCCCCGTGAGTTTCGCAGCCCGCGCAGTTGGTAGCCCCAGTTGTGCAGGGGGGACACCCAGGGCGTCAGCTCCCTCGGCTTCTGCGCCATCCCGCCCCAATCCTGTGGCTGATGTGGCCAGTTCACCCGGCCACATGTCAGATCTGGAACTAGCAGCTCCCCGGGACTAGAACCGAGTCGACGGGTTCTGGAGTCCAGTGAGGGGGGTGAATCAGTGCTTGTTTTCGTTCGGAACAACGGCGAGCTGCGGCCCTGTCCTGCGGCTATAGCCGGACGGGCGCTGGAACAGAGCACCGCTGCTTCGGTCGGCCGCTTCGACGGTCCGAATGTGAGTGAAGCCTCGGTCGGTGTAGTACTTCTGCAGATCTTCGTTGGTGCGCCAGGCGTCCAAGCGGAGCAGCTGTTTGCCCTGGCTCGTAGCGTGCTGGCCCGCCCAGTCGAGCATGGCCGATCCGAGATCGAGGCCCGACACATCGCGGCGCACGACCATGCGATGCACGTAGAACGCAGGTTCGGCAGCCTCATCGGGAGTCCAGAAGTCCGAGTCGGCGTGCTCGTCGATGGTGATCGTCGCCACGGGTGCCCCATCAGCTTCGACGATCCAGCACTCACCGGCGGCGATGTTGGCCTTGATGCGATCTTCGCGCGGCGGGTACTGCCATTGATCGATACCTTGCTCGTTGAGCCAAGAAGCAGCGTGTTCCCACAGGTCAATGACCGTGCGCAGGTCTGCGGCGACGGCCTGACGGATTATCGGCGCGGGATCGAACTGGCGGCGGCTGCGCTCGTAGGTAATGACGTGTCGGTCGCCGGGCAGCACGTTGACCACAGCGCGAACCGGCCTGCCTTCCTCGGTGAACCCCGTGCACAGGTGGATTGCCACGGGCGTGCCGGGGCCGAGTTGCAGGCGGTCGGCTTCCTCGGGAGTCGGCATCCGTACCTGGATCTCGTCCAAGGCGCGGACCTGCTCATACCCGAGTTCCGACAGGACCACGTTCGCGCCGCGGGCGATGTCGTCCGGGCTCATGATCTCGCTGTTCTGGACCAGCGCGAGCGGGAAGTGCGAGTCGTTCGTGTTGTAGGGGACTCCGTCGACGAAGCGGACGCGGCGCCGGACGACAACCAGCTCCCCCTCGTTCAGCTGGAGACGCTCGCGAACTTGCCGAGACGGCACTTCCACCTGCACTTCGATGTGCTGGCCGGCCTCGCGCCCTTCCTCGGACATTTGCGTGAGGAACTGGTCCATCTCAGGGGACAGTGGGCGCTTTCGGAATTCGCCCTGCGGCCGATAGACCATCGGTCGCCGACTACGGACGAAGTATCCGCGGGGTCGGTCACTGATGATCAGCCCTTCGTTGACCAGCAGCTTCAGGCCCTGAACGGCGGTCGAACGGGTTGTGTCCCACTCGGCGGCGATCTCGGCTTCAGTCGGCAGTCGGTCGCCAGGAACCAGCGTCCCGTCGGTGATCTGGGCGCGGAGTTTGTCCGCGATGCGCTGGTAGAGGGCTCGGGCCCTGCCGCTGACTGCCATGGGAGATGTCTACATGCCGAAGAAAGACTAGTCAATCTAGGCGTACGGGCTTGACCGCTCGTTGCGCGGCGTGCATGCTTCATTGCGGCGGGCATTGAGTAGTCAATCTATACCGACTAGCTAACCCGTCGCTGCAAAACGGCACCACCGCAAGTCACGTAGGAAGCACTTCCCCTGAAGAGGGGGAGGGCCAGGGTCGATGCTCTTCCAAATCCCCTGGGCCGGTCACCTGGCCGGATGCTCTCTTCGTACGTCGCAGCGCTGATGCGCTGTCCGAGCAGTCAGGACAACGTCCCGTCGGATGCCTGGTGTTCGGAGAGCTCACCCGCGACGCAGCCCCCTTTCGCTCTCCTCTTGAAGGAGCCCTGCATGTCGATCACCGCGATGCCCGCACAGGACAAGGACCGTAAGGACCGCAAGCGCCGCCGTAAGCCCCGCACGAAGCAGGTCAGTGATCTACCGGCGATCGTCGCCTCGGAGCTCAAGGCCAACGAGATCAACCTGACGCCGGGCAAGGAACACGCCGTGTGCCCCAACTGCGGCTGCTGGACGCCGATCACCGGCGTCCTCGGCACGCCGAAGCTGACCCCGCACCACACCACCCCGTACCACCACCAGCAGGCCACCCCACGCCGCTGTAACGGCAGCAACCGACGCATCAACCTCGACATCGACGCCAGTTTCTGGCGCACGCAGCTTGCCGAGACCAACCCGACGGTCGCCGCCCGCCGTGCGACGAAGGTTCTGCCGAAACCGCGAACCGGCAGTCTGCCTGCGGCTACGCAGCTCAAGCCCGTCGCGCTCAGCGCGAGTGCGGCACACCAGATCCTGCTTGGCCACATCGACCGGTGCATGTCCTGCACGAAGCGCACCCCCAGCACGGCAGCGCGGATGTGCCGCGACGGCGCGCGCCTGGAGGAACTGTTCCAGCGCCTGCGCCGGCAGGAGCCCACCCGCCGGGCGCGCCGTGAGGTGCTGGAGCGCGAGCGCCGCCGGTTCGACCGCCAGTACACGACGGCAGCAGTTCGCAGCGAGCACTGGGAGTCGGCGCTTCCGCGGGCTGAGGCCGCCGATGCGCAGCGCGTACCGGAGTTCGTGGGCGAGCAGCCGCTGGAAGCGTGCGAGGCGCCGATGGATCCGGAGCCGGTGAATGTCCCGGACGGGCGCAAGGACGACATCAAGCGCCTGTTTCCCGATCGACCGTCGCCGGTCAGGCCGACGCCGGAATGCGTGCGGTGCGGGGCGACCAAGCCGACCCTCGCCAGCGCGGCCGGGGCCGGGTGGCGCCGCATCCGGAACCAGATGCACTGCGGACCCTGCGCCATCAAGTTCCCCGCGTGGGCACCCCCCTTCTCCTCCTGACCTTCACCCCGCTAGTTGCACCACCGCGGCCCCGGCCGACCCGGTACAGACCGGGCCGACCGGGGCCGCGGGCTGTCCGCACCACAACTCCCCACCACCGTGCACGGCCCCATCCCAGAGAGGCACCACGATGACCGTCTCCGCACTGAACCCCCTGCGCCCCGTACGAGCGGCGCTTGACGAGCAGATCGGCCCGCGCCGGCCGGGTGCGATCTACCAGACGCCGCTGGGGCAGTACGAGGTCCTGGTCCTCATCACCAACCCCGCCGAGGCGGCGCAGCTGCTGCGCCGGGACGCCGCCCAGTGGGCGCTCATCGTCCGCGACGTCCTGCGGCCGGACGGCCAGCCGTACGCGATCGGGGACGTGTGGACGACGTCGGACCACCTGATCCGCCCCGCCCCCAACCGGGCCGTGGCCTCGTTCGCTCCCGCCGCCTAGAACAGCCGCTCCAGTAACCAAAGCGGCGGCCTCGGGGATTGCACCCCCGGGGCCGCCTTGCAGGTCACCGCCTTGAGAGAGGAACAACCCACATGCAGTACAGGATGACAGGTGAACAGGCCCAGTCGCAGCGCCGGGACGCGCTCCAGCAAGTGGTCGACGCGGGCGCCCGGTGTCAGCAGCCGGGTGTTGCCGCCGTCGACTTCTTCCGCGGTGAGAACGAGAGCCGCAAGTCCTGGAACGAGCACCGGGAGGAGCTGGTGCGCTTCTGCCACGGCTGCCCGGTGATGGCCGCCTGCCGTGAGCTCGCCCTGCGCGAGGGCGACGGCTGGGACAGGGCGGACGGCATGGTCCGCGGCGGGCTTTCCGGCCAGGAGTTGTACAAGACGCGCATGCGCGAGGACGAGCGACTTCGCGCGGCTCGCCGTGAGGACCTGGACCCGCAGTGGAAGCGGCTCACCACCGTCGCCCGCACCTTGCAGGCCGCGGTCGCGGTGAACGTTGAGCAGTCCAGCCGCAACGCGGGAGCCCAGGCGCGGCAGAACCTGCTCATCCGTCAGCTCGCCGGTGAACTCCGCGAGGTCAAGGCGGCCCGCCGGGCCCGGACCGGTTGGGGGCAGGCGGCATGAGCAGCGAGGACGCGCAGGCCCGGGAGATGGACGAGATGCTGCGGCGGGCCCGTGAGGCCGACGCCCGGCGTGCGGCGTCGGGCAGTGTCCGGTGAGCGCCGACGGCACGGGCCGGGATTCCGCACAGGCTGCCGCTGAGCTGGAGGAGGCCCGCCGCAGGGCCGCCGTCGACCTTCGCGCAGCGGACCAGGCCGCAGAAGACCTGGAACGGTGCCTCGCCCGTATCCCGGCTGGCCAGCGTGGCTGACGACCTGCACGCCCGGTACATGGCGGCCACCCGCACCTGGCACAAGCACGCCGGTGCCTGCGGTCACTGCACCAAGGAAGTCGGGCCCCGGTGCTCCGCCGGATCTCGGCTGTACGAGTCCTTCGCCCGCCTTCAGGACGCCTACCTCGGGCGACAGCGCCGGGCCCGCTGAGCGGGACGCGCACCCAACTCGTCGCCCGTCGCACGCTCCTTTCCTTTACAGGCCGCCCGCAGGACGGGCGGCCTGCTCTTCGATGCGCCCCAGTCGGGGCACACCCCGCCCCATGCCTTCACAGAGGAGGACCACATGCCCCCCACCGTCCTGGCCGCCAGCGTCCCGACGTCTTACGACCCCGCGGATTACGACCACTACGAAGACCTCGCCGCCGCCGCGCACCCCGCTTTCGCCGCCGCGCACCAGTCCGGCCAGGTCATCACCGCGGTCGCCGCGCAGGGCGTCACCGTCTCGACGCACGAGGCGGTACGCGTGCACGCCGCCCAGTGGGCGCAGCACCTGTCCCTGGCCTGACCCGGTCTGCCGGTTGCCTGATCCGCCCGACTCGACCGCCCGCGACTGCGGCGGCCGGGACGGGCGGTGAAGGGGAGTCGGACAGCCCGGCCCGGACCTCCAGAACAGGACAGGAGACGTCATGCCGCTCCCCGGATGGCTCGCCAGCCAGATCGCCACCGCGCAGGCCGAGACCGAGAACGACGGCACCACCTGGTCCGCCTACGTCACCACGGAGGACGGGCTCGCGGCGATAGCCGGTGCTCACGACCGTGACCACGCCCAGCGCTGGCTTGATGAGTCCGGTCGCACTGGCCTCGTCGCCCCCAGCCGCCGCACGCGCGGCCAGCAGATCTGAAGGAACACCCGTGAATGCCGCCCCGCTTGGGGCGGCGGCATCCCGTCCGTCATGCCCTTCGCCAAGCGGCGGGTCGGCAGACGTACACCAGAAAGGACCCCGCCTGTGAGCACCCGACGCCAGCCCGCCCGCAAGGCTCCCGCGAAGAAGAACACGACGGCCAGGACCACCACCGCCACGGCCGCCAAGACGGCAGCGGCGACCGACGCGAACACGTCGGTGGTCACCGAGCCCGCCCCGGCCCCGGTGATCGACACCGAGGCGCTCGTGACGGCCGCCCGCGCGGAGGCCGACCAGCTGCTCGCCGCCGCGCGCACCGAGGCCGACGACCTTCTCGCGCAGGCCCGCCAGCAGAGCGCCGAAGCCGACAGCGCCGTACGGAAGGCGCAGGCGGAAGCCGACAGCATCCTTCAGATCGCCAAAGGCCAGGCGGCGCGGATGCACAAGCTGACCGAGGAGCAGATCGCGGCGGCCGAGGAGACCGTGCAGCGCGCCCGTACGATCGCCGACGGCGACCTGACGGCGGCCGAGCAGACCCTCGCCCGCCGCCGACAGGCCGCGGAGAAGCTCCAGGCGGAGGCGGAGGCCGAGGCCGGTCGGATCGTGGAGGCCGCTCGGACGCGCGCTCAGCAGGTGCGTGCCGAGGCGGAGCAGGACAAGGACCGGCTCCAGGCCGAGGCCGACGCGACCGCCGCGCACGCCGGGCACCTGGTGGAGGAGGCCAAGCAGCGGGCCGTTGACCTGGTGGCCGCTGCCGAGGACGACGCCCGCGCTCGCCGCGAGGCCGCGGCCGCGATGCGCCAGCAGGCGGAGCAGGACTCCGAGCACCTGCGCACCCGGGCCCGCGAGGAGATCGCGACGGCGGAAGAGGACGCGGCCCGCCTCCTGGACGACGCCCGCGCTCAGGTTGCCGAAGTGCTGCGCGAGGCAGAGCAGGACGCCGACGACACGCGCGGCGAGGCGCAGCAGGTCCTCGAGGACGCGCAAGCCCGCGCCGAAGAGGACGTGCTCAAGGTCCGCTCCCTCGCGGAGGCCAAGGCGGCCGGCGCCATCTCCAGCGCGAACACCGCCGCCTCCGAGCGGATCACGGCGGCGGAGCAGGAGGCAGGCCGCCTGGTTGCCGCCGCCCAGCAGGAAGCCGAGCAGGTCCGCAACCGTGCCCGCATGGAGCAGCAGGCGGCATGGGGGGAGCTGGAGGCCACTCGCGCGGAGGTCGCTGAGGCCCAGGCGCTCATCGCGAAGCAGGAGCAGCGGAAGAACTTCGTCGACACCTGGGGGCCGCGTGTGGCCCTGGGCGCGACGATCGTCCTCACCGCGTCCGGCGAGTTCGCCCTGGCCAAGATGAGCGGCTGGCCGACGGAGGTTGCCTGGGCGCTGCCGCTGGCTATCGACGTCTACGTGGTGCAAGCCTTCCGCCGGCACCGCGATGTCGCCGGTGCGCTGATCCTCATGGTCGCAGCCAATGCGATCTACCACCTCGCGGCCGCCGGACTGGTCGGCGTCGACGGCAAGGGCAACCCGCTGTGGTGGCTCATCGTCAGCGTCGCCGCCATCGCTCCGTGGGTGATGTGGCGCATCCACCAGATCACCAAGGCACCGGTTGAGACGGACTCCGGTGAGATGGGCACCGGCAACGGAGCCGGGCCGGATGAGACGAACCGCGCCGCATCCGCCGATGAGACCGAGCCCACCCGGGCCGCCGATTCCGGCGCCTTCGGGGAGACGGTTCCCCACCCCCGCACGGCCCCGGCGCTCGTTGCCGAGACGGACGAGGGTGAGACCCGGCGGCTACTTGAGACGGGCGTCACCGAGACAACCGCTCTGGTGAGCACAGCTGAGACAGCGTCTCAGTCGAGTGAGACTCCCAGGTCAGGCCGTGAGACAGCTCCTTCGGAAAGCGGCGCGACTCCGCTTCCGCTGCGCTCCGTTGAGACCGGCCGCCCCACCCTCGCCCGGGACGCTGAGATCGAGGGGCAGATCACTTCGCTGCTCAGTCTCATGTACCGGCGCAAGGGCGCGGAGACCGTCTCAGTGGACGAAGCCAAGGACGTCCTCGGTGTCTCACGGGCCACCGCCGGCCGCCGCCTTGAGATCGCGAGGACCCGCTTCAAGGACGTCTCGTGAGATCGCGCGGCTCCAACCAGGGCTGCCGCCCGCCGAAGCGACCCGCGCCGAACCGGACCAAGAGGAGTTCGACATGAGCAACCTGACCTACGCGATCGGCCTGATCCTCGCCGTGATCAGCCTCGCCCTGATTGTGGCGGCGCCGTTCGCCCTGGCCCACTCCCGCACGCTGCACGACCACGGCCCCGGCTGCTGGTGGTGCCACCCCCGGCTGCTGCCGCGCAAGCAGCGCTGAGCCAGTCGTTCGTCCGGCACACACCAGTGAGGGCCAGCCCATCCGAAGTGGGCTGGCCCTCGCTGCGACTGCCGGAAGCAGTCCACAGCCCGCCCAGTACAGCAGATCCGACCCCCACGGAGGACCCCGTGAGCACCGAAAACAACGGCCAGCCCTTCTTCGATGATCCGCACGCGGCGCTGCGCGAGATCGCGCAGAACCCCGCCGCCTACGCGCACTACCTCGCGGACTTCAACCGGGTCGTGCTGGACATGCAGGCCAAGCTGGAGATCCTCCAGCGCGAGACCCGCCTGCACTGCCGCAATTCGCGCGTGCCGGGCGACAAGTGGGGTCAGGCTTTCCTGCGTTCCTTCCCGGTGGAGAAGTCCCTGAACGACGTTCTCAGCAATCTCAAGAGCATTAGTTCCGGGCTGGAAAAGAGCGCCCATAAGCGTCACGCCCACGACGAAAAGGTGCAGGAGGTCAAGAAAAACCGAAAGGAAAAGACCCAGCTCAAGGCGCACAAGAAGAACCCCACACTCCAGGCCGCCCCGGAAAACCCGGGCCAGCAGGGTGTGCAGCGCCCGAATCCGGGCTATGGTGGTCCCACGTCGATTTACGACCTGAACCGCAGGGAGTCGGCGTGAGTGCAGGTCGCCCGCTCACGAAAGCCGAGCGGAAGAAAATGAACCGTGCGGAACACGAGCGGAAAATCAAACAGGATTTGATTGCGCAGCACGGCACCGACCTCGGCACCTTCTACGCCTGGCTCCGGATCGTGAATATCCGAGGCACCCAGGCATACCGCGACGGGAACACGGAGTTCATCCGTGAGGCCGCGCTCGCCCTGCACAACGTCTACAGCCGCCACTCCGGCTAGCTTCCCGCGCCCCGTACGAAGGGCCGTTCCCGATCCCCGGGGGCGGCCCTTCGGCGATCCCAACGCGTGCCGCGCGTGTCGCGTGCCGCGCGTGGCGTGCGCGCGTGTACGCGAGGCCGACGCCGACTGTCAAGCCCAGGAGGAGGAGCCGCGTGTCCGACGACACCGACAGCAACGTCATCAACCTCCCCACTCGGGGCGGCGATTCCGGCGGAATGCCGGATGCCCCCGACGCCGGGGATTTCTTCTATTCCGAACCGTCCGGCAGCAGCGCGGACGACGGCGCTCCCCCGGAAAGGGCGACCAGGGAAACCCCGGCCATTCGTGGCCCTATTTCCCCGGAAATCGCATTGCGGGAGACGGGATTGCCTGACGCCCCGGATTCCGACGAGGAGGAATACGAGGAAGGCGAATACGAGCAGCCTCGCTCTCTCGCCGACCGCCTCGGTGAATGGCTGGAACTCCGTTTTGAAGTGGCGCGGGACCGGCATGCCGGTGAAGCACCGTTCCGCGAGGCGGAAATAGCGCGAAAGACCGCGCTTTTGGAGGCCCGCACCGCTCAGGAAACCGCGCTGATGGAGCAGAACGCGAAGTTTCATGCCGCGCAGATGAAAGCGAAGTCCGACAAGGCGGCGGCGCGCGGCAAGGCCGACGCGGCGCGATCCTCCAGCTCCGGCCTGGGCGCCGACAAGGGCGGCCGCTCGAAGGCCGGCGGCGGCTCCGGTCGCGGTGGGGGCCGGGGCTCGGGTACGAACGGGTCCGGTGGCTTTGGCCGCGGTTCCGGGGGTGGCCACTCCCCCAGGGGGGCCGGTAAGGGCTCTGATCGCTCCGCTGGCGGCGGAAAGGGGACCTCGAAGGGCAACCAGTCGTCCGGCGGCCTGAAAGGCCGCCAGAACGGCCCTGGGGGCCCCGGTGCGGGCAAGTCCGGTACAGGCAAGGGCAGTTCGGGCGGCTCCGGCGGCAAGAACGGCTCGGGCAGTACCGGGACCGGCAACGGCAGGGGCGGCTCGAAGGGCGACGGCGGAAAGGCGAAGGACTCGCCGGCCGTCAGTCCCCGGGCTGAGCGGGCCCGCGGCCGCCAGGAGCGCGCCGCCGCCCGCCAGGCGGCACGCCAGCAACGGCGCAGCGCCGACCAGGCCGCCAGCCTCGCGGACCGCAGCAAGGACCGCGACCTGGAGCGCCCCGCCGTCCAGGCGGCGCGCGAGGAACGCCGCAGGGGGAAAGCCGAGCGGAAGGCCGCAGGAAGGGCGAAGCGGGAGGCGGCCAAGGCCGCCGACGACCGCACCACCCTGGGCGCGGCCCTCGGGCAGGAAGCGCAACGCCGCTGGGACAAGCGCCGCGCGGCAGAACAGGACAAGGCCGCGAAGGACGACACGGCCAAGGACGAGACCGATGGCACCAAGGAGGACAAGGCCAAGGACGACAAGGCCAAGGACGAGACCGATGGCACCAAGGACGCCACCGGCGACAAGGACTCCGAGGCCACGACCAAGAAGATGACCAAGGACGACCCGGCGAAGCCCTCCGGCAGCCCGAAGGCCGACTCCGCTACCACGGAGCCGGACGACGGGAAGAGCGGCGAGAAGCCCTCCGAGGGATCCGCCACCAAGGACGGCACCGGGACCGACACCAAGGATCCCAATACCGCAGATCCCGCCTCCGCGAAGAAGCCAGCCGACGGCGCCCCCACCGGCGAGGCGAAGGCAGACGATCCCAGCCCCGCCCCAGAAGCCCCCAAGGACTCCAAGGAGGGAGCAGCGACCCCGGAGCCGGAAGAGCCGGAACCGGAGGGACCGGAGAACGATGGCCCGTACGGGCTCCGGGACATGTGGAAGCGGCTCCGGCGTGAGGAGGCGGAGCAGCGCAGGAAGGAAAAGGAGCAGCGCAGGAAGGAAAAGGAGGACGACAAGGCCTATGCCCGGGCCTACTACACCCGGCTGGACCGCGAGCGAGAAGAACGGGAGCGGGCACAGCGCGGACGGCAGGGTCACGCGGCGCAGTGCCGGTGCAAGCCGTGCAAGCAGGCCCGGGCCGCCGCGTCGGAGCGGCAGTCCCCGCGCCCGGCCGCCGATTTCGGCTTCCGGATGGACCGCGCGGACCGTCCCTCCGAGCCGCAGCAGGACCCCGGCCCGGTCCGGGAGGAGTACCCGGAGGCGGAGATCGTGCCGCCGCCCGCGCTGCCCCGGGCCCCGGAACCGCACACCCAGCGTCCCGGCACCACCCGACCCACTGCACAGGAGGACCCCGTGGCATCGGAGGTCAACAGGCCGTCAGGCCAGGCCCGGATGGCGGCCAAGCACCGCACCGACATCACCTTCGGCGAGTACCTGACGGAGATCGTGAACATCGCGATCGCCGCAGCCGGAGACAAGGACCGCGCCCAGGACCTGGCCGACGCGCTCGGCAAGGTTGCCGACGCCCTGCGCGACATGGCCACCGATCTGGGGGCCGATCACAACATCGCCACCGCGGTCGTCGACCAGATCACCGACCTGGCCGACGCGGCGGACCGTATGAAGCAGGTGGCCGAACGGTGCGCCACCCAGTGCGACATCGCCGCGGAGGCCGCCCGGCTCGCCGCCATGGCGGTCGGCCGCGTCTACGGCCAGGACATGCAGGCCATGGACGACGCCGGCCTGGCCACCGCTTCCTCCGCCGCCCACCACGACTAGCAGGAAAGGGGGCTCACTGATGAGCGACCTCGTACCCGCCACCGGCAGCGGTGCCGCCGCCCGGACGGACGGCGACAACCGCTACAAGGCCGTCCAGCAGAAACTCAAGGCGCTCGGCCACGCCATGGACCTGGCCACCAACGAACTCCAGACGCTGCAGCGCGACATGGAGACCAACGCCCGCCGTGCCGAGGGCCTGGCCGTCGACATCGCCAACGCCGAACTCGACCGCACGCACGTCGAGATGACCAACCAGGTGTCTGTCGCCCTGGGCGGCGCCGCCATCGAGGTGAAGAAGCTCCACGAGACGGCCCAGGAGGTATCCGGCCAGGCCCACGACACACGGCGCACCCACGCGCGGCTGTACGAGGGCCTGGACGACATCCGCTCCAGCCGCAAGGAGCGCACCCCCAAGCCGGGCTTCTTCGTCCGCTGACCCGACCCACCCGCACCCCCTGATGGGCGGCCCGCCACGTTACGGCGGGCCGCCCATCGCCACACCCGAAGGAGAAAACCGGTGTCCGTGCCGCGCAGCGTCGCCCTGGAGCGCACCTTCTACACCCTCAGTGCCCCGGTCCTCGCCGCGGCCCCGAACCTCTTCGCCGACAGCCCCGTCAACACGGTCGTACAGCTGGCCGGGGCGGCCGGTGTCGGCGGCTGGGTGCTGGCCGCCAAGAGCAACAAGTCCGGTGCGGGACGCAAGATTTTGCGCTGGTCGCCGCTCGTGGCTGCCGCCGCGATCGACATCGCCGCCCGGCACACGGTCGGCTGGGGGCCGTGGTGCCTGGACGGCCTCCTCGCCGCCAGCTGGGCGGGGGCCGGCCTGTTCGTGATGCCCTTCTCCCGGCACGCCCGCCGCCGTCACCGCCCCGCGCTCGCCAGTCCGGCCCCCGCGCCGCAGCTGCAGGAAGCCGCCGAGCCGTCTCCCGCGCAGCCGGACGACGGTGCCGACAACTTCACCCGCCAGGTCCGCTGGCTGTGGGAGGAGCGTGGGCTGCCCGGCCGCACCATCGTGGTCACGGCCACCCCGCACGCAGGCATGCCCAACGACCTGTCGCTGCTGCTGCGTGCCTCCGAGGCCGGACGGCCGATCTCCAGCCTCACCGAGGAAGCCGTTGCCGCCGCGTTCGGTGTCGAGACCACCGACGTACGGATCGAGGACGTGCCCCGCCAGTACGGGCGTGAAGGAGGACCGGGCTGGAAGGAAGTCCACGTCACCCCGGATCTGAACGAGCGCCGCCGCAAGGCGCCCACCACCCGCGAGTGGTGGGCCGACCGGATCGGCGGCGACCGTGGGCCGGTGCCCGGCTCGCAGTACATCAAGACGGTCCGCGACCACGACCGCAAGGTCACCCACTACATCGCCCAGGTCCCCGACGAGCTGGGAGAGCCGCGCGTCAACCAGGACAACCTGGCCGCCGCGCTGAAGACCAAGTACGACGACGGCCGGCTGTTCGTCACGGTCGACGGCAACCAGGTCCTGGTCTCCCTGTGGGACTCCAGCCCGCTCGCGCAGATCTTCCCCGCCACCCGCGAGCTGCTCACCCCGGACAAGGACGGCCGGTGGGTGACCGGCTACCTCGGCAACGGGCAGCCCGCCCGCAACCGCGTCCACACCGACCGGGGCGCCGCCCACGGCCTGTTCGTTGCCCCGTCCGGCGGCGGCAAGACTCAGCTGATGGGGTTGCACGTCGCCGCCGACGCCCTGTTCGGCGCGGTGGTGTGGCTGGCGGCGGAAGCCCCGGACGAGAAGGCAGCCAAGCTGGGCGAGTACACCGACCGCTACGGCGTCGGCGCCCTGTACATGATCCGGCTCCTGCGCACCCTGGACGCCCTGATGGAAATCCGCGGCGAGATGGTCTGGGACGACGGACGGGTCTACGACTGGGACCCCAAACTGGCGGGCTGTCCCTACCGGATGCTGTCCGCCTACCTGGACGAGTTCCTCTCCGCCGCCCGCCACGGCGACTACGGCGCGGAGATCATGGACCTTGCCGAGAAGGTGTCGGTCAAGGGCCGCAAGTACGGCATCGGCCTCAAGGTGGCAGGCCAGTCCATCTACGTACAGGACGGCTTCACCCAGCTGTTGTGCGAGAACCTCCGCGAGAACTGCATCCCGGTCATCTTGAAGGTCGCACCGAAGAAGATCGCCGACATGTTCAAGGCCCTCGGCATCTCCTCGGACAACACCCCCGACCCACTCCCCCGCTCCTTCTCCCCCGCCGAAGCGGGCCGCATCGAGCGGGTGATGGCCGGGGAGCCCGAGCCGCCCACCGACTCCAACACCGGCGGCGCCGGATGGATCGTCGAAGCCAAGCACCCCGAGGTCCTGCGCACCCTTTTCATGGACTTCAAGTCCGGCCTCGACGCCTACTTCCCCGACGCGATCGCCTCCCTCACCGACTACGAGATCCGCGAACTCGAGGCGCGGGAGTTGTGGTTCGACTGGACCGAGCCGCCCCGGCCCGGGGAGTTCGGCCCCGAACCGATCGATGACGAGGACGACGACTGGGACGGGGAGGACAAGCCGAAGAAGGGCGGCGGCAAGCCCCGCCGCACGGCGAAGTCCGCCGCGCGCCGCGACGCGGTCACCTCCCCCCTCCAGGCACTGGAAGCGATCAAGAACCTCTCCGGCGTCTGACCCCACCCCGAACACCCCCTGCAGGGCCCGGCCGCGTCGGCCGGGCCCTGCTCACCCCTGGAAGGAACCGCAGCTCGTGGCCGTATCGATCTCCTTCGTTCTCCTGCTCGCCATCGTCGTGGTCGTCCTCATCCGGGGCGGCTCCGTACGTCTCCTGCACGCCCTGGCCTGCGCCGCTTTCGGGTTCTTCCTCGCCTCCTCCGGCGCCGGGCCCTACATCACCCGCGCGATGAGCGGCATCACCGGCTGGATCTCCAGCTTCTGACCGTGTCTGGCCTCCTGCCTCGACGGCCGCCGCCCCCTGCATCTCCGACGCCTTCCGAGGAGCCCCGATGCCCCACCCCGCCCACGCCCCGCCCCTGTCGGTCCGTACGAGCGCGCCGCCCGCCGCGCTGTCGCTGGAGGCCCGCCTGGCCGCCACGGACGCGGCGATGACCGTCCGGCTGGAGGAGGCCGCCGTCGCCTACGAGGTCAACACCGCGCACATTCCCACCGTGCCGGTCGACCTGGGCGACGTCGTCACCCTTCCGCTCACCCCGACCCTCCAGCCCCCCGCACCGTACGCAACGCCGGTGGCGGCCCTCCTGCAGCGTGCGCATCACCGGCTGCTCACCGACGGCTGGTGCACCGGCGCCCTCATCGACGTGGAAGGCGCCCGGTGCCTGTACGGCGCGATCCACCACGAAGCCCACGGCGACCAGAGCCTCGCATCACGCGGCCTTCAGATCCTGATGGACGCGATCCACCGCGAGTTCGGCGGCGACGTCGACTCCGTGCCGTCCTTCAACGACGGCTTCGCCAGCGGCCGTGTCCCGCTGCGGATGCTCGACAAGGCCGCCGTCCTCGCCGACGCCCGCCTCCTCTGAACCCCTGCTCCGGACCACCTGCCTCGCACCCGAACCCGTCGCGGTCGGGGGCGGGCCAGGCCGTCCGGCCTTCTTTACGCCGTAAAGACCCGCCTGGCGTGCGCACCACCGCGCCACCGGCCCCGGCAACACCTCCCCACACCGGCCACCACACCCACCCGACCAAGGGAGCACCTTCGCCATGCAGTCCGACGACAAGCCCGTCAACAGCCAGAACAACCCGAGCTTCCTCGACCTCCTCAACCAGACGCCCCCGCCGAAGGCCACCGACCTGAACAAGGACACCGGCACCACGCGTCTTGCCCGGCTGCGCACCGCATGGAACGCGTCCTGGGAACAGGGCGGCTTCCTGCACGGGCGGTGGGAGGAACTGCGTCTGGTCCCGAAAGCCGGGTGGCACGGCATGGCCCCCTGGATCAAGTCGCTGCTCGTGCTGGCCGGGGTGTGCGCGCTCCTCATCCTGCTCGACACCGCGGGCGACATCTTCGGCACCGCCCTGAGCCGCCTGGCCGACTCGATGCCTGCCACCCGGGCCGGCACCAGCGCGGTGGGCGAGCTGTGGGGCGTGGTCGACAACCCGATCCGGTCGTACATCGACCAGCACAGCGTGGGTCTCAGCGTCAGCGGGTCCGCCGTCTACGCGTTCTGGCAACTCGTGGGTCTGTTCGGCCTGGCTGGCGGGTTCCTCGGCAGCACCGGCGCCCGCATCACCTGGATCTGCTGGGGTGCGGCAAGCGTCCTGGCCGTGTGGTCCGCGGCCCCGGCCGACGGGCGCACCGTCGCCGCCGGCATCGCCGTCCTCGCCTGGACTCTCGCCTCCACCCTCGCCCTGCGCGGCTGGAGCCTGCGCCCGGTCGTCAACAACTTCCTCCCGCCCGCTCCGGCGTTCCAGCCCCAGATCGAGATCCGGCCCGAGATCCATCTCCCCGCCCCCGCGTCCGCGCCCGACGACGACACCCCCGACAACGTCCACCAGATCCAGCACTGAGCCCGCCCGCCACCTCGGACGTGTCCGATATGGCACGCCCACGACCCGAACGGACCGCCTCTATGACCCAGTTCCGGATCGGCACCTACCACGGACGCCACGACGGCACCCAGGCCAAGGCCACCGCCACCCGCGACGACACCCGCTCCGAGCCGTACGCCTGGACCTGCATCTGCGGAGCCAGCCGGGCCTTCGCCGATCGCCATGAGATGGACCTCAGCGCCTGGCGGCACACCCACCCCACCCGGCTGGACCGGATGCGGCAGCACCTCGCCCGCCGCCGGCGCGCTCGGCAGGCCCGCCGTACCGGCTCGCTGACCTCCTGACCTGTCGCCCTGCCTGGATCTCGGCCGCCCCTCGCGGCGGCCGAGATCCTCACAGGCCGCCCGGCCACCGCACCACCCCACCCCTCTACTCCCCTGAAGGAGAACGGTCTTGGCGAAGCCAGCACCCAAGGTCATCGGTGTCCTGAGCGAACCCGCACCGCCCACCTGGTGGCGCGCCCACCGCCACCAGGTCCTTCTCGCAGCCGGACTCCTCGTCGGCTTCTACCTCGGTACCCAGGGCCCCGGCGGCCAGACCCCGGTTTCCCCGAGGCCCGGCCACACCACCCCCGGCACCCCCACTCCCACCCCGCACACGCCCCGCCCCCAGCAAACGATCGACCTGTTCACCTGACCCGCGCTCTTCTCTCACCGCGCCCCGCCGGAACCCGAGCAGCACCCCGGCAGGGCGCACCGCTGCCCACCCACCGCGCCAGGAGGAAATCCCCGTGCTCGTGCCCCGGCCCCGCCGCCGCATCGGCCGCCCCCGCCCTGCCCGCCCCGGCCCCCGCTACCCGGCCCGCCCCCGCCGCCTTCCCGACTCCTGGGGCCGGTGATGCCCCGCCGGGGGAAGCGACCCCGCCGGGAAGTTGTCCGGGTGCCGCGCGAGGATGCTGCACTGCCGGAGTTCGACCGCGCCGACTGCCCCGAAGGGCTCGTGACCAGAAGGCGGTTACGGGAGATGCAGCTGAGCCCCGGCGACAACGACGGTCCGGTCGCGATTCTGCGCTGCAAGCTCTGCGCGCTCCGTCCGCAGTGGTCCTGCCGCCACCCCACCCGCGGCTTCCTGCTCCGCGTCGACCTGGCGAAGCCCAAGCGGACCCCGTCGCTCGCTCAGGAATGGGCACTGGACCGGGCCATGGCCGCACGATCCACCTGCCCCCAGTGCAAGCGCAGGTACTGGTACTGCCTCCCCCTGCGCACCCAGGGCAGCTGCGACCCCTGCGCCCGGGGCTACGAGCCCAGCCCCGACACCTACGTCACCCCTGCGGCCACCCCGGGACATCGGCTGGCCGCGTAACACCCCCTGATTCCCGGGGCGGCCGCCGGCGACGTGCCCGGCCGCCCCGGTGACACAGGCGGGCGCCGCCAACGGGCCGCCACCCGCCACCACTTGCACCTTCCCCAACACCCGACAGACGAAGGAGAGCCCCACCATGCAGCGAACTGCTTACCGTGCCTCCCTGGCCGTGGCCGATGCCGTGACCGGGGGCCTGGACACCGTCACCGCCGTGATCGGCGGTGCCGCCGGTGCCTGGGCGGCCTACACCCACACCCCCGCCACCTGGCCGACCGACGGGCGCCTGGCCCTGGCCGGCGGCGTCGCGGTCGTGTCCGCCGTAGCCGCGAACTCGCTGGCCGACTTGTTCCTGGCTCCGCTGCGCCGCCGGGTGGTCACGGCGCGCGGCATCGCCCGACCCGCGATCAGCCAGCGTCCTGGCGTGCCGGTGCCGGACACCCTGCCCGAATCGTTGGCGCAGGTCGCCGCCGCGACGGGGGCCGACGCCGCCGTCCGGGCCGCGACCGACGCATGGAACCTGGACCGCAGCGAGGGCTTCCTGCGCAACGAGGACCGGTGGCGGGGATACGAGGACGGCACCGCGTCCTACTTCCTCGCCCCCGGTGTCTGGCTGGTCTACCGCGCCGTGCCGAACCAGTTCGGCCGCGCCAGCGAGTACACCCTGCTGACCGGGGACGGCGAGGAGCCGGTGCCGGTCACGTACATGGAGGAGATCCGCCACCAGCTCGCCGCCCGCGCCGCCGGACTCCCGGCTGCTCCACTCACCGACGACAGCGACCGTGGCGGGCCCGATGACGTCGACCGGAAGGCCGACGACCACGACCAGGGCGACGACGCCGAAGACCGCGTCGGCCTCGAGGCGCAGGCCCTGGAAGCGGTCAGCGGATGACGACCGAAACCCCCGTGTATGGCTGGGACCAGGCCGTCTTCAGGTGCGGCCGGTGCGGTGCTGAGCACACCACCATCACCGAGGCCGACTACCTCACGGTCGTCGGCGCCCACCGTGACGCCCACGCCGTGTGGGACCGACTCAACCCCATCGAGCGGTCAGGCCTCGCCTCGATCCTCCGCACCATCTTGTCCGCGCCGGACCTCGCCGTGGAGCTCCTGGCCCTCGCCGACCGGCAGCAGCCCGGAGTCGACGGCGACGGCGACGGCGCGGACCGGTGAGCCGCGCCGCCGACGGCCCGCACCCGCACCCGCTCACCCCGGCCGACCTCCCGTCCGGGGACGAGTGGGCGCAGTGCTGCCCGCGCTGTCACCTCGTCATCCAGGGCGGCACCGCAGGACTCGCCGCGCACCGCCGCACCGTCCACACCCGTGCGGGCGATCCGCGCCGCCAGATCAACATCCAGTTATGAGCGGCCTGACCGCTCTCGCCCCTTCTCGGAGGCCCGCATGCCCCGCACGCCCGTCACCTGGTACATCGCCACCCCCGCCGACGGCATCATCGAGAGGTCCCGCGAAGCCGGGACCCCGGTGAACCTCGCCGCCAACGTCGGCAAGGTCATCAACCACCCCAACCCCTGCGCCAACAAGTGGTACGACGAGAGCCGCTTCTCCTACTTCCGCATGGTCAAGCGCGTCGGCGAGGCGCTGGAGGACACCAGTATCTGGCCCGCCACCTGGCCGGTGCGGCTGTGGAGCGTGGAGCCGCTGGGCGAGACCGGCAACTGGAGCGAGCGCTACTACCCCTACCGGCTGCTCTCCCACCAGATCCGCGTCCTGGAGGAGACCGACGCCCACCCGGCGCTGGGACCCTGCGGGCGCGACGTCGTGAACGTCGTGCAGCAGGAGATCCCCGAGCGGGCCGCACGCTGGGCGGCGGACTGGGACGCCGACCCCGAAGGCATGCGCCGCCGGAAGTGGAACTGGGAGCAGTGCGGCGGCCCCACCTGCGGCAGCGGCCGGTGGGCGGACTCCATCGCCATGTCGGTCTCCCACAACCGCCGCGAGTCGGCCGCCCAGACCTGGATCGAGCACCTCGCACGCAACACCGTCGACCAGGCCCTCGCCGACACCGACGCCAGCATGATGGCGCGCTACTACGCCTACAGCCGCGCCACCGGCCTCGCGGTCGCCGCCCAGCACCAGAACCGCTTGGAGACGTACGTCCTGGACGCGCTGCGCGGTGTGGGCCTCGACTCCTCTGCCGTGGTCGCAGCTGTCTGATCTGCACCAACAGAAAAAGCATCCTCGGAGGATGCCAAACGCTTGATATGCATCCTTCGAGGATGCATATTGGTTGTGCGGGGGCCGCCCGGCCCCCGCACTCTCCGACCAAGGAGCCCGCCTTGAGTACCTCCCAGACCTTCACCGCCACCGCCGCCGGCGCTGTGTGGACCGACGTCATCAGCCACGTCGGCACGGTCAACGTCACCGTCGACCCGACGCTGAAGAACGCGGTCGTCACGGTCAGCACGAGCGACGACGAGGGCCCCCTCGCCGACGCGGTGCGCGCCGCCACGCAGAAGGAGAGCACCTACCAGAACCTCAACTGCCTCACCATCCGCGTCCCCAAGGTCCAGGGCCACACGATGACCATGGGCAACTCCACGTTCAGCTTCAACGGCGGCAACATGGTGGTCGGCCAGAACTTCGGCGTCGTCACCGGATCCGTCACCGGCATCCACATGGCGGGCGGCGACATCAGCATCGGCGGCCGCAAGGTCGTCTCCGGCGGCCGCGTCGTCGCCGAACAGGGCACCGTCGTCAGCGGCGGCGGCATGGGCACCATCACCGTCGACGTGACGCTGCCCAGCGACCAGTCCTCGATCCGGCTGGAAACCACCAGCGCCGACCTCACCGTCCACGGCGACCTCCAGGTCCTGGACACACACTCGGTCTCCGGCGACGTACAGGCCAAGGGCGTGCACACGCTGCGGGCCAACACCACCTCCGGTGACATCGAGGCGGACCGCATCGACGCCCGCATCGACGCGGTCTCGGTCTCCGGCGACATCGAGGTCGGCGCCTACAACGGCACCGAGTTCCGCGCGCAGACGGTCAGCGGCGACATCCACCTCAGCGCGACCCCCGCCGCCACCGGCACGATCGACGCCACCACGGTCTCCGGCGACGTCACCACGCGCGGCACCAGCCACCTGCACGAGCGCGTGCGCACCGTCTCCGGCAAGCACCGCAGCCGGTGACTTCGCCCCGGGACGGCCGCCACAGTCGCCAAACTCGCCGGCCGTCCCGGGCCTCCCGACCCACTCCACAGGAGCAGGGGGGCACAGACATCGTCCCCTGTATCCCACCTGGAGCCACCATGAGCCCCCGCCCCGACGACCAGGCCCGCACCGAACTGCGGGACCGCGTCGCCCAGGCCCAACAGCGCCGCGCCGCCGAACGCGAACGGATCGAAGCGGAGTTCTGGCAGGAGATCGACACCCTGCAGAAGAGCTACCACGGCGCGCAGCAGGACATCGCTGACGTCCTGGACGTCCAGCGCAACCAGGTCCTGCGGCAGACCAAGCGCTACCGGTCCGCCCCCGACAACAGCTGAACCCCGGTCTCACCCGGATCCGCCCCCCCGGGGGGGCGGATCGCCTCTTCGCTGACGGACGCTCCGTGCCGTCCCGCCCTCGCCCACACGGCAGGCCGGGACGGTCGCGGTGGTCCCTCACCTCACGAGGACCAAGCACAAGTCCACCGAAGGGAGGACGCCATGGCCCTGCACCGCTTCGAGGTCGACGTCCCGATACACAGCCTCAGCACCCCGGCTCTGACCGGCGTGCACGTCTTCGTCGGCCTCGCCGACTCCCCCGCCACGGCCCTGCGCCGCGCCCACGAGGCGTACGACGCCGCGCTCACCGCACAGCAGACCGGGCAGAAGATGCCCGGCATGCAGGCCGGGGACTGGGGAGCACGGGGGCTGCGGACCGGCTGGGAGCTGGAGTGGCCCGCCGCGACGACCAGCTACTGGAACAGCCCGGTCAACCTGCTTAACCCCAGGTAGCTCCGCCCCGGGACAGACGACCGTGCGTCTCAAACCCAACCGTCTGCCCCGGGCCCACCCACCTCGTACAAGACGAGAGGGAGAACCCCAGTATGGACTCCGTCCTGCGCGCGCACCCCCGCATCGGGCAACGCGCCCTTCTACTGACCACCGCCGCCGTTCCGTTGACCGGCTGGGCCGTGCACGCGGCCGTACTGCACCGGCAGTTGGCCGCGAAGAACCGCGACCCGCTCACCGGCCTTCTGCGCCGTGACACGTACACCGCGCGCGCTCACCGCATCCTGCGCCGCCACCGCAGCGACACCGCCGTGGTTCTGGTCGACCAGGACCACCTCAAGACGATCAACGACTGCTACGGGCACGCTGCGGGCGATATTGCGCTCGCGGCGACCGCGGACCGTCTCACCGCGTGGGCGGGCCCGCACGCGGCGGTCGGCAGGCTCGGGGGCGACGAGTTCGCGCTCGTCCTGGCCCTCCCCGCCAAGGGCCGCCAGGAGCGTCTGCAGCAGCTGGTCACCTTGCTGTCCACGCCGGTCCCCCTTCCGGGCGGCCAGCCCATCGCCGTCGGCGCCTCCGTCGGCGCGGCCGTCGCGGACGCGCTCGGAAGCCAGGACCTCTCCGCCCTGCAACGGGCGGCCGACGCCGCCCTGTACGACGGCAAGCACTCCGGCCGCGCCGTCCTCGCCACACCCGTCCACGCCTCCACGCCGTCCGTGAACGGCCGCCGTGCGGGCAGGCCGGGCACACACCAGTGGGGGCGAGCAGCATGACCACTCCCCTGCCGTCGGGCGACTGGATCCGGGCGATCAGCATCAAGCAGCCCTGGACGGCCTGCATTCTGGCCGGGGCGAAGACCGTGGAGAACCGCAGCCGCAACCAGTGGCCGTGGCGAGGTCTCGTGCTCCTGCACGCGAGCCAGAACCTCGACCGGCCCGCCCTGCGCCACCCGCTGGTGGCCACCACGGTGGGCGGCCGTGAACTGGTGACCGGCGCCGTGGTCGGCGTGGCCCGACTGATCAACTGCCACCGGGACGCTGACGGGGCCCCGCCCTGTACCGCGTGGTCGGAGCCCGGTGCATTCCACCTGGACCTGCGCGACGTCCAGGAGCTCGCCCTGCCCGTTCCCGCGCTCGGACGCCTCGGTCTCTGGAAGCCATCTGAGGAGCTCCTCGGCCAGGTCCTGCAGCAGCTGCCCGACCTGCGGCCGTGACCTCCCGCAAGCAGGACAAGCAGTCGTTCGAGCCGGGCATCGTCCCGGCACCGGGCGGGCTGTTGGACTGGCGCGACTCCCGGCACTTCGACAGCCGGCAGGACCGTCCTTGCACGGTGTGCCTGCAGCCCACGCCCATGCGCGCCCACTCCGGTGAGGCCGTCCACAAGGTCTGCGCCGAGGCCTGGATCGCCGCGAATCCGGTCGAGGCCCGCCTCGGCAGGTTTGCCAACGATCTCCAGGTCAAGCGCCGCCACGACGGCGTCCACGCCTAACAAAAATGCCCCGGGGGAAGTCCGTTCCGTCACCAGCCGTGTGGCCAGCCGGACCTTCCCCGGGGCACCCCCACCCTCGCACGCTCAAGGAGCGCCTTGACCATGCACCCCGAAACCCATCACGGAGTCCGGTCGCAGGTCGCCTGGCTCCCGGCCTCCCGGACGCCGTCCACGGCAGCCGCCGTCACCGAGGCGGAGCTCGCCTACCCCCAGCCCGCAGCGCACCCGCTGTGGTCGCGCCGGGCCAAGTGCCGCCCGCTGACCCCGCAGGAGCAGCAACACAACCGCGAACTCCTGCTGGCCGCCCTGCGCGGCCCGCACACCTAGGAGGCCCCCGGTGACCCATGACTGGGACGCCCTCGCCGCCGACCACCTGCCCCTCGCCCCGCTCACTCCGGAGCAGGTCACTGCGGCCCGCCACACCACCGCCCACCACGCCCACAGCCGCGCCGATCTGACGTTGCTCCTGGATGCCCTGGGCATCCCCGCCGCCCTCCCCCTCACCCCACCTGGAGACCCGATGAAGACCTCGACCTACACCGCGCAGCAGGCAGTGGCTGTATCCCTCCACACCAACGGCACTCCCCTGACGGAGATCACCCGGTACACCGGGATCTCCGAGGAGGACCTCGCCCCACTCCTCGCTGACGCACAGGACGGCACCCCTGTGTTGGCCGGTGGACTGGAAGACCTTCTCGTCTGGGCACAGCGGCACAGCGCGCCCAGCGTCCAGCGCAAGGCCGACCGCATCCGGGCCGACATCGCGGAGCTCACCGCCCGCCGCCAGGCGGACGACGCCGAAACCGCCGCGCAGGAACGCGTGGCAGCCCTCCAGGCCGAACTCCAGCAGGCGCAGGAGGCGCTGCGCGCCGTCAAGACCGGCAGCCGCTCCCCCGCTCCCTCCGTGTCGCAGCTGCCGCAGGGGGTGGGAACGGAGGACATCCGGGCGTGGGCGAGGAGCAACGGCCACGAGGTCAGCAACCACGGAAAGCTCCCTCAGCGGATCGTCGACGCCTACACCGCCGCCCACCACACCCTCACTCTGGCGGAGGCGAGCTGATGGACGCCATACCGCTCGCGCTGGACGGCTACCTGGCCGCGGAACCCGAACAGGGCGACCGTGAGGACAGCGTCTCCTGGCGGCTGACCTGCTCCACCGGCACCGACCACCTGGTTGAAGAGGCGGTCATCCCCTGCACCACCACGCAGCCGCAGATCGCCCACGCCTTGCTCACCGAGCGGCAGCCCGGCGACCTGCTCCGCGTCACGGGAATCGTCACGCTCCCCGACACCGCAGGCGGAATCCTCCAGCTGCACGTGGAGACCCTTGAAGTGCTCTGGGCGGCACCGTTGTTGGACACCGGCGAGGAGATCACCGCCATCTCGACCACCGCGGAGGCGGACTGCGGCAGGGCCATCGAGGCTCTCTCTGAAGCCCTTACCGGCCTCGGACAGGCCGCACCCGGCGCGGGTCCCAGCATCCGTATCCACATCAGCCCGGCCGGGGCCCTGGGATCGGGCCTGGAGCACTGCCGGAGCGTCGACATCGTGCCGTCCCTGGCCCACCGGCTCGCCGACTACGTCGACACCATGAGCTGCCACCTGGACAGCGAACGACCCGACAACGTCGTCCTGGACGCGGACACCCTCGCCGACCTGGCCGATCTGTTCGACGGCATCGACCTGACCGACCTCACCAACACGGTCCTCAACGCGACCCGCCCCGAGTCCCGGCCCGCGGTCACCCGCGCGATGGACGACATGTTCGGCGACATGCCCGCCCCCGAGGACATCGACCCGTGACCGCCACCCGAACCCGGGGGGAACCAGCCCCGATACCTCACCGCACTCCGCACGGCTCCCGGCCCACCGATGCGTACGCCGCCACCCAGCACGACCGGGGCCAGGACGCCAAGGTCGTGATGGACCGGGCCGGTGACCAGTTCCTCGTAGTCCCCGACCACACCCCCCAGTAGGACCTAGCGCTACCACCCCGATCGGCCCGGGGCGGCCGCCGGCCACATGCCCGGCCGCCCCGGGTGCCACCCCTCAACTCGAGGAGAACCTTCGTGACCCTCTTCATCGACGCCGCCCCCGGCGAGGCCTTCCATCTGTCCGGACTCGAGCCGGGCTTCGACCCCTTGCACGGCATTCCCACCGCCGCGCTGGGTGAGGAATGCGACCGACTCCTGGCCGTAGGCCACCTGGCCGACCGCGCCGCCCTCGCCATCACCAGCGCCTACCACCGACGGACCCTCGGAGAGCTCATCGTCCCCGGCCGCGAACTCAACGACCTGATCGCCTTCGGTACGCACCGCGTCCATGTCCGCGCCGTGAGGGCGCAGCTGGGCGACGACTGCCCCTGGTACGTCGACGATGCCTCCCCCAGCCATCCCGCTGCGCAGGCCGCCACCGTCATCCACTGCGAATGGCTGGAGCGGGAAGAGATCAAGCCCGCTTCCGCGTTCCCGGCCTGCACCCGCATCAGCCGCTCGACCCGGTTCGGCCCCGGCGACGCCGGATGGGCCTCGTACCACCGCTGCCGTCACTGCGCCCACCAGTGGCTCCCGCCGGTCGCCGCGATCCACCCCGACCTGCCGCGGGCCCTTCGCCGGCCCCGTGCTGCTACTCACGTCCTGGAGACGCCCTCGTGCACACGCTCCGCCTGACCTCGCCCAGCCGCCTCAACCCGCCCACCGAACCCGAGGGATCCCCCGTCCCACCCGTAGCCGACTGCGCCTTCTGCGCCATCGCCGCTGGGGAAGCCCCGGCCGTCATCGTCCGCGAGTGGCCCGACGCCCTCGCGATCCGCCCCCGCTCCGGAGGCGTCAACGCCAGCCACGTCCTGGTCCTGCCACGCGTGCACGTCGACGACGCCGCCACCGATCCCGAGGTGACCGCCGCTGTGATGCGCCGGGCCGCTGAGCTCATGGCCGACTTCCCCGCCGGGAACCTCATCACCTCCAGGGGAGCCGCGGCGACTCAGACGGTCTTCCACCTCCACGTCCACGTCCTGGCCCGAGAGGAAGGCGACGGCCTACCTCTTCCCTGGACCCCGCAGCACACCGTCCGCCTCGTCATGGCCCGCGAGCCGATCCCCGCCGGCCTCAAGGTCTTCTTGGCCGGGCCAACCCCCGATAGGAGCACGCCGATCCCGTCCTGGCGGCCCGCGGCCCTCGACCTCATCACCGCCCAGTGGACCGGACCGGAGCCGCTGACCGTCCTGACCCCCGAGTCCCGCGACGGCATCCGGGCCGAACGCTACGAGCACCAGGTCGACTGGGAGACCGAAGCCCGCGCGTCAGCCGACGCGATCCTCTTCTGGATCCCCCGCGACATGAAACGAATGCCGGGCATGACGACGAACGTCGAGTTCGGCCTGGACGTGAACACCGGCCGCGCCGTCCTCGGAATCCCAGCCGACTGCCCCAACCCGGAACGCAACAGGTACCTGGCCTACGTGGCCCGCCGTCACGGCGTCCCGGTGTGCGAAACCCTGGCCGACACCGTGGCAGCGGCCCTCACGGCGGTCACCACCTCAACCGCTCCCCGGTAGCCCGCTAGAGGGTGTGTGGCCTCCCCCGGCTCCTGCCTCTCCACGACCCCTGCGGCCGGCGCCGCCCACCCCTTGCCACCAGAAGGGCTCTGTATGAACGTCTGCACCAAGCACCGAGACAACAAGTTCCCCGTCGTGGCCCTCCCCTTCCAGCCCGGCCCCGAGTCGTACACCTGCAAGGGGTGCGGCAACCAGTTGGGTACCGAGGCATACCGGCGCGCCCACCACTGCCCCTGCTGCGGCGAGAAGGTCACCCACACCTGCCTGGGCACCGGCCGCGGCTCCGCCCACTGCCCGCACTGCGGCCGCATCGACTCCGCCACCCTGCACTTCCTGCCGGACGAGGACCCCATCGCCGAACTGCTCGCCGGCCAGATGGAACCCCCCGCCGACTTCACCGCCACCCAGTGCACCCGCCAGCTGCTCGGTGACGAGATCGCCCACTTCATCACCTGGTCCTGGCGGGACCGGAACTACCACCACGGCACGCTCGCAGTACGCGGCAAGTCGATGAACATCCGACTCGACACGGGCACTCGCGTACTTGAGGCCGCCACCGGGTGCCGCAGCCGCAGCTGCCGAGGCCAGCTCTGGCACCCCATCACTGCCGCCGACGACCTCCTGGCACTCCACCGGGGTGAACCCGGACGCAATGCCGTCTCCCCGTGCAGCCGATGCGGGCAGCCGACCACGACAGAGTGACCACTCCCCAGCCCTCATGTCCGAACCGTCAGAGGAGCACGATGACCACCGACCCCACCGCCCAGACCCGCCTCGAGCTTCGACTCCGCGAGAAGTACGTGAGCGCGCTGCACGGCGCCAACGGGCCCGACTTCGACGGAGCCAGCGCTGCGGCCTTCATCGAAGGCCTCCCCCTCGACTCCCCCGCCGACTGGCCGCACATCGTCGTGCTCTGCGGCAGCACCCGCTTCTGGACTGAGTTCCAGCAGGTCAACGCCCGGGAAACAGCGGCCGGTCACATCGTCCTGGCCCCCGGCTGTGACCTGAAGCGTCCCCACCCGCTGTGGGCGACCCCGGCGCAGGCCGAGGCCCTCAAGCCGAAGCTGGACGTGTTGCACCGTCAGAAGATCCTGCTCGCCGACGAGGTCGTGGTGGTCGCGCCGGGCAGCTATGTCGGTGCTTCGACGCGCTCCGAAATCGAATACGCGGACAAGATCGGGCGCCCCGTCCGCTGGATCACGGACCTCACGCACTCGTGAACCGATACCCGAAGGCCCGCACCGTCGCGAACTCGCGACGGTGCGGGCCTTTTTACGTTCAGGCCTCGCCGGAAGGCAACCATGCAACGGCTGACGTCCGACGAGGTTCCCTCCACCCGGGACAGGCCACCATCGGGGGAGGGGGGCACGAAGGCCAGTCCCGGCAGAGGCTTCATGCGCACTGAGACGCCATCGGCAACTTCTTTACGCCGTAAAGAATCGCGAGGCGCTCGAGCCCTCCAGAGTTCTTTACGCCGTAAAGAACTCAGCGGCTCAGCCGTCCCCGGGGCTCCGTCTTTACGGCGTAAAGATGCCCGAAGGGTGCGGCGGGCCCGGCGGGGTGCGAGTGATCTTTCTCCCGCTCCTCTTTACGGCGTAAAGAGCCGAGGCGTGCCTCCAGGCCCCCAGCGGCTCGCTAAGCTCCAGCCCGAGACACCAGCAAGACCAGCAAGACCTACCTGGAGTGTGAATGGCCGGCGCGCAGAACGATGGACTCTCTGTAGCGGAGCGAAGGCGGCAGCTCCGAGCCCAGCGGGAACAAGAAGAGGCCGCTGAGGGTCAGGGCAACACGACGGCCGCTGGCGCAGCCTCCACTCCGGAGATGCCGCTCGACTCCCTCGTTCACAATCCACGCAACGCCCGCCAGGATCTGGAAGGCGTTGAGGGTCTCGCGGACACCTACGAGGACGCGGGGGTGTTGCAGCCCTGCCTCGTCATCCCCGTGCAGACGTTCCGGGAGGCGTTTCCCGAGGACGCGGACAAGCTCCCGGCTCAGGGGCATGTGGTCCTCGCCGGTAACCGCCGCCTGGCCGCCGCGCGCCGTGCAGGACTGGCGACGCTGCCGGTGCACCTGAACCCCAAGCTCAAGACCAGGCTGGGAATTCTCATTGCGGCGGCGACAGAGAACATCGCCCGCGAGGAGCTCAAGCCCTTCGAGGAGCTCGCCACGATCGAGGAGCTGAAGGCGGAACTCGGTACGTACGACGCCGTCGCCAAGAAGCTCGGCAAGACCGCGGGCTGGGTCTCTCAGCGACGCCGCCTTGGGAACCTTGAGCCCGAGCTCCGGGAAGCGCTGGAGAGGCGCACTCCGGGCATGACCATTGAGCTCGCCCGGGACCTCGGCAAGCTCAAGAAGCGCGATGAGCAGCTCGCGGCGTGGAAGGTCGAACAAGAGCGCGTCGCGCGCCGCGCTGACGACCCGAAAGCCGAGAAGCGCCCCAAGGCGAAGAAGGCCAGCAGGGTGCCTGCGCAGGGAGGAGCCGATGGCGGAGGCGGGGCCCCGCTGGATGACGGCGCGAAGTCCCGGCGTGACGCCTGCCTCCTCGCCATCGCCACGGGAACCGGCGATCTCCCCCGCCTCTCCATCATCGCCGCGCAGGTGCCGGTCGACCCCGATGAGGCAGTCGCGCTCGCCGGGCAGTGGCTCACCGAGGCCGCAGAGGGCTCCTCTGCACTGGACGTGGACACCCTCGCGAACGAGGAAGGCACCGACCGCCAGCTCGCAGCCGCACTCGCCCTGGCCCTCGCGCGCTGCGAAATCCATCTGACTCGTACAAGCGGAGCCGACTCCGCCCATGCCCGTGCGTACACGCACTGGCTGGAGACGCACACCGACGAACAGCCTGCCGCCGCTGAGTCCGCTCCGACGGCGTAGAGCGGAGAACACATGAGCACCGACACCCCGACCCCGCCCGCTGACACCGGCCGCAAGACCCGTGTCCTGACGCTCGCCAGCGGCTCAGCCGGAGCCGGTAAGAGCACCCTGGCGGCAGCCCTCGCCGAACAGGCCGCCGCGCACGGCCAGACCGTGTGCGTCATCGGTCTCGACCGCCAGTGCGACGTCTCCCGCCTCCTCGGCTACGACAACCCCGACGCCGACGAAGAGCTGCCCACCCTCATCGACGTCGTGGACGGCATCTGCACCCTGACCGAAGCCCTCGTCCCCGGACGCCACAGCAAGACCGGCGCGATCCTCCCGGGTCTCTGGCTCGTTCTGGAGTCCGGCAAACTCGACACCCTCAGCGTCAAACTCGCGGGCGTCACCGCCCGCGAGATGTGGCTCTTCCAGCTGCTACCGGAACTGCTCGGGCGATTCGACATCATCCTGCTCGACTGCCCCGGCAACCTGGACCTCGGAACTCAGGGCGCGCTCATCGCAGGCCACGAGATCGTCGGGTGCACCAAGTCCCAGGAGAAAGAAGCCCGCGGCCTGACGGCGCTCGAAGACAAGATCGCCGCGCTCCACAAGAACTTCCGCTTCATGGGGATGCCTGACGCGCTCGCCTGGGTCGTCATCGGCGAAGGCGTCACCAGCGTCTCCCAGGGCAAGGTCTACTTCGATATCGAGCGTCAGGTCAGGGAGGCGTACGGCGAACTCGTTGTGACACCGACCGTCCGCGATGACGTCAAGGTGCCCGAGGCGTACTCGGCCTCCCTGCCCATCACGCTCTACAACCCCCGATCCGACGCAGCCGCGGCCTACGTCAAGATCGGCAAGGCCATGAACCTCTACAGCTGACCAACCGTTTCCATTGGAAACGCCGCAGGGGCCCGACTCCCCAGAGGAGGACGGGGTGCCGGGCTCCTGCGCGTCACGGGTCAACTCCGGCCTCGACGTAGATCACGCACGGTCAACACCACCAACGTGCAGAGCACTCCGGCAAGTGCGGCGATCAACAGCAAGCGCGTCCCAAGCGCGTACGAACCCAGCGGCAGCACCATAAGCGCGCCGACGACCAGGAAGCACGCGATCAGGTGTCGGGCCAGGATGAGCCCGGTACGGCCGCGCAGCAGGTTTCCCGGACGGCCGCTCACGACTGCGACTCCATGCTGTGTCCAGTGGTGGGCCGTGGAGCGCCTGCGACTGCACGCAGTAGTTGTTCGGCTGCAGCCCTGACGGTCGTGATCTTCGATGCCGTGCCCTCCAAGTGGGCGAGCGACAACACGGTGACCGCGGGACGCATTACCTGGCTGAGCGGCAGCAGGTGTAGTTCCAGCGGGTCCTCGGCCTCTGCGTACACGGCCTCGACGGTGCCCGCTCCAGACGTCCCCCTGCGGGAATTTTCATCAGGAGGGCCCGGGCCAGCACCTGGTCCCTCTCTGCGGGGACCCAGTCACCTGCCAGTACGGCCTGCATCCCGTGAGCGAGCTGTTGCAGTGCGGCCTCCGCGAACCCCTCCACGGGCGGGTCAGCTGACGACCAAAGGGGTGGTGTCCACGTCATGTGCCGGACCCTATCGGCCGACCGCCCCGCGCACCCCGCAGTTCGCGAAGGCCCGGGGCGTTCCGGCGGATCCGGCCCATGAGCGGGGGAAGGGTTGGGACGCTGAGGGGATGAGCGCACCCCTTCGCCGCGTGTACGGCACCGCCCACGATGACCCACACCCGGGCCCGCAGGACGGTCACGCCTACGTCGAGCTCGTCGGCGGCCCGCTCGACGGCGAGCTCCTGGACGTCACCAGCTGGACCGAGTCCGAGCGGGAGACCGGCGCCTACCTCATCACCGAGGCCGGCGCGTACGGACCGGGCGGGCGCGCCTCGTACGGACCCCGGCCATCGGTGCCTCAGATCTGGGACTGGGAAGGTGATGGGCCGTAGCCCGGAGAACGGGTGCGACCCCGCGACTTCCCCGCGCGGCTTCGGTCAGGTACCGGCGACCGCGTCCAGGAGCAGCCTCAGCTCGGAGAGGACAGCGGTGGTCTGCGCGCTGGGGGCCGTCAGCTCACCGAGCGCAGCCGCAGGGGAGAGGATGTCGACTAGCCTCCCGTCGTGTACACGGTCCCCGACCGCGCGCAGCTCGGTCCGTACACGGCCATTGCTCAGCCCGCCACGAGCGAGAGCCTCCGCAAGGTCACGCTCGGCTGGACTGGGCTGCCACCGGCCGGTGATGAAGTCGTCGCGAAGCACGCCGACATCGTGGGCGAGGGCCTGGAGCAGAGCATCAGTAGTCACAGGCTGTCCAACGAGGCCACGCCGGGCAGGCATCGAAGGCACGCCGTACAACCTGCCACCCGCCGAATCGTTGACTGGGCATGACCCTCAACTCGCCGCCGGAGAGCTTTTGCAGCACAGTGTCCGCCCTGGCCGATGCCACGGCTGAGACGGCATGCACGCTGGCCGACACCGTGGAAGTCGGGGGCTGGCCGGACAACGACCAGGTCGGCGTCCACGACGCGCTCGCAGCGATCGACGCTCTCGTCGCGGCACTTGCCCAGTACGACCTGGAGGCCGTCGCGATCCTTGCGCCCATCGCGACCGCGACCGAGGACATGCGGCGCTACCTCGATGCCCCGAAGACGGATCCAGCAGAGCCGGCGGATGACAGGAACGAGGAGCGCGCAGTGCCCGCCGCCCCGGACCCAGAGCATCAGTTTGGTGGCGAGACTCCAGCCGTGAGCGAGACACCGGAATCCGAGCCCGGGGCGCAGACGACGGTGGATCCACCCGCGCTCCCGGTCCAGCGAGGTGTCCGCAGAAGACGCGTTGGCCTGGGGCCGGGCTACGGCGGCATCCAGGTTGCCCAGGTTCCCGGCAGCGAGGGACCCCGTCGCGCCGGTCTGCGCTGAACGCATGGCACGCCCCGATGCGCTGCATCCGGTGTCCTGCATTGGGGCATGGGAACACCCAGGTGGCGAGGTCGCATTGGGGCGTGGACGGGGCGGCAGAGGCGAACCAGTGGGCACTTGTGTACCGAGGTGAGACCTGACTGCTTGCCGGTCAGGGACCGGTGAGGATGTCGTGGGTGCCGATCCGGCGCCAGATGATGTGCTGCGCGCCGGGACGTATTGCCGGTCCGTACTGCCACGTCGCGCGGCCGTTGCCGTCCCAGGTGAGTTCGAAGACGCCGGGCGCGCGACGGATACCTTTCACGCGGAGGCCGGCGCGGAATCGTCCTCCGGCGCGCAGGTCCGCGACGAAGGTCGCCACGGTCTGGATGAATCGGCGGCGCTGTTCCGGGGTGAGGCGGTCGAGGTCTGCGGTGAAGCGGGACGTGGTCTCGTAGGTCGGCACGCGGTCCTCCAGGAAGCACGAAGCCCCCGGCGGCGCCGGGGGCGGTGGGTGTCTCGCTCTGGTGCGGAGTCGGTGGTGGCGGATGCGGGGTGGGACGTTCTTGGTGGTCGTACGGGGGAGTGGTACGTGAAGGTGCGCTGGATTCCGCAGGAGTCGGCTACTTCGCGTTTTTGAGGCGTGTGAGGTGGGTGGGGCCGTCGGTTGCGCAGCATTTGCATGGCCCTCTGAAGGGCGTTCCGAGCGAAGGCCGGTGCCCGCCCGGCGGGCGCGATGCCGCCGCAAGTGCCCGCCAGGTGAGCAGTTCCGGTGAATCCTCCCGCCTCACGGGATCAGGCTTTCGCGCAGGTCAGAGCCGGTGTTCGCTGCGGGAATGCTCAGCATCGCGAAGGTCCAGCGGCGTAACGCCTGGCGGTACTACGTGCGCGGGGTTGCGTACGGGGACGGACGCCGCCCCGTCGGCCAGGCGTTGAAGGACGCCCAGGAGACGGCCGGGCTCCCGCCCGGGGTGTGGAGGGGGCGCGGCCTGGCCGCGCTCGGACTCACCGACGGAGCGAGGGTGACGGAGCGGCAGATGGAGCTGCTGTTCGGTCGGGGCCAGCATCCGGACGCCGACCGCATCGAGCGGCGCCTCCTGGACGACGGCGTCGATCCGGGTACGGCACGGCGGGCCACCGTCCTCGGCCAGCCGATCGAGGAAATCGAGGCCCGCAAGCAGACCCCGCTGCTCGCCCTGGACTTCACCTTCCGGCCGCAGGCATCGCTGGTCGTGCTGTGGGCACTGGGCGATGAACGGACGCGCCGGGTCATCGAGCGCGCGCACGAGCGGGCCGTCGCCGCGACCCTTCGCTGGCTGGAGGACGAAGTCGCGGAGATCCGCTGGGGGTCCGGCCGCCACCGCGCGAAGGCCCCGGCCCTGGTCGTTGCGGCGTACCGCCACTTCGACAACAGGAACGGATTTCCCCTCCTGCACGAGCACTGCCTGATTGCCAATCGGGCACAGCGCCCGGACGGCTCCTGGTACGCGCTGGACACGGTCCGTCTCTATCAGCATGTGGTGGCGGCAGGGACGCTCTACACCCTCACGATGACCACCGAGGTGTGCGAGGAGCTCGGACTGGCGACCGTGCCCCGGGAGGTGACGCCGGGCCTGCGCCCGGTGATGGAGATAGCCGGGGTCGACCAGGAGCTCATCGCCTGGTCCTCCACCCGTCGCCGGCGGATTGAGGACGTCCTGGAAGGCATCACCGATGACTACATCCGCAAGCACGGGCGGCTGCCGGGTGAGCGCGCCCGCCACGGTCTGGCGTGGTGGGCGGCGCAGGAGACCCGCCCGGAGAAGAAGACCCCGCGCCCGCTGGACCAGCTGCTCGCGTGGTGGCGCGTCTGCGCGCTCCTGAAGTTCGGGCAGCGGGTGGTCGATGGGCTGCTGGAGCGGTGCCGGGCAGCCGGTGCGGTGATCCGGGCCCGGGTGGGGCCACGGGTGGACACCGCGCTCGCCGCCGTCGACGTCGCCGCGGTTGTCTTTACGGTGCGCAACGTCTTCGCTCGCCGCCATGTCTTGGCCGAAGCGCGTCGGCACCTGCTGGAGACCCTGCGTGGCCGCGCGCTGCCGCCCCGCATCGACAGCTACATTGCCGACCGTGCCCTGGAGTGCTACGGCCGTCAGCTCACCGTGCCCCAGAAAGGCCAGCGGGCCCCGGCCCCGGATCAGCTCTCCTACACCTGCGATTTTTCCTGGCCCGTTCGTTGGTGGATCGCGGGAGCCGACGGGAAGCCGCCGCGGGAGTCATCGCGCTACGAGCGGGCCCGGGTTGCCAGCCTTGCCCTGCAGAACGCGATCCGCGCCGCCCTAACCGCGCCGCCCGCCGTACGGGACGGAGCTCCGACCGCGACGTCGAAGGCCTCACGGCCCGTCGACGACCACCACGGCCACGACGACCAGACCGCGCCTCACGCCGTCGACCACCCCGGCCGGGACGCCGCTCGTACTCCGGCGCAGCACGCCGCCACCATCCACGCCCACCAGCAGGCGGCGATGCCGCAGGAATACCTCGAGGGCCGGACGACGGACCCCGCGACGTGGATGACCTCACCGCAGAACCTCGCCCGGATCGCCGCGCACACCCGGGCCGCAGAGGCTCGCAGCCGCCAGGTCGAAGAGAAGGCACGGGGTGTGGAGCAGGCGAAGCAGCCTGAGCCGTCCGCAGATCCGGGCAGTCAGCAGCACCACCCCACGGCGCAGCCGGACCAGAGCAGGGGGCCCGGCCGCGCGGGCTGAGCGATGCCAACCGGCCAGCCCATGGCCAATCTGCGCCTTCACCCGCGAGCCCCGGCAGCCCGGATCGAGAATCGTGATGCCGGGAGCACCCGGGCCACCCCCACCTTGGAGTGCCACGTGACCTATGAGGCCCGCGACCTGAACCTGACCGACCCGACGCAGAGCTATCTGCACTTCGTCCTCTACACCCAGGTCCAGAACGGGATCGCGTCGTCGACGCTGAACGCCGAGCTGGAGATCGATGCTCAGCAGACCGTGACGCCACACTTCCAGGAGTGGCTGAACAGGCTGGTGCGCTGCGAGCCCAGCGCGATGCACTGCACCCTTGTGGCGCCGACGAAGATCCCTGCCCTGTTCCATCCGTGCGTCACGGAGGACGAGAACAGCCCGTCGGCCATCAACGGATCGGGCTGCATCTGCCGCCGCACCTTCTACGACCCCGAGTTCGGGCTGCCGGTCGTGGCAGAGCACTTCAAACACGTGGGCACCGGCGGCACGGACCAGTGGAGCTACAAGACGTACGCCCCACTCGAACTGCGCCCGGATGACATCTTCAGCCGCTTCCACACCGGCCGCAGCCTGTTCTGGGCCCGTACGGACAAGGGCGACCTGTCGATCCTTCCGCAGCGCCACGGCATGGGCTACAACCTCGGGTACAACGGCGGAGGCCCGCACGCCCTGGCCGCCTACCTCACTCAGATCGCCCGCAACGACGGAGGCACCACGCCCGCCGGCGTCCCGTACGAGGACGCGCACCCGGCGATCCTGGCCTGGACGCAAAGCAAGGCGGCGGACCGTGGCACGAACGAGCTGTCGCTCAGCGACCTCCAGGCCATGATGCAGAGCTGACCGGCGCACCAACCTGGCGCCCCACGGACCCGGCGTCCGTGGGGCGTCCGCGTGTGCGCCGCCATCGGGAAGGCCGGGCCCGTAGATGATCCGCGTCGCGGGACGGACAGCGAAGTCGCTGCGCCAGCTTGCGGGACGCTGCCGCAGTGTCCGCCCTGGACACGGTGGGGATCGGCGAGGGTGCGGGAGAGTGACCCGCCCGAGTTTGGAGGCCCCGATGGCCAACCCGGCCCCGACGTACATCTCGCCGAAGCAGCTGAAGCGACTGGAGGAGCTCGCCGCCGCGAGCCAGTTACGCGCGGCACTGTTTCCGTCCCCGTCCCCGAAGACGCCGCCGGCCCGGCGCCGCTCCCGCCAGTACCCCGGCGGCCTGCCGAACCCGTGGTGGTCCGCGCGTCCGCGCCGACGTCTCCAGGGGTGAGCCGACACGTCGGGCGCCCCTGTTCGCCCGGTTGCGGCAGCTGAATCTTTACGGCGTAAACCGCGTCCGCATGACGATGTACCGCCCGGCGAGTGGAGCCCATCGTGGTGTGCATCGGGTGGGAGTGGAACCCATCGGGATGTCCATTGGGTGGAAGTGGGCGAGCACCGGCCGGTGGGGGAGTGGAGCATCCCGACATCCGGTGCACCCACTGGATGTCGCCGGTGCACGACATCGTGCGCACCGGCGACATCCGATGCACGACATCGTGCGCACCGGTGCGCGCACCGACGATGTCGAACACTCCCGGCCGCTGCACCGGTGCGCATCGCGGTGCGCCGTACTCGCCCGCCAGCGCACCGTGGTGCGCCCACCGATGCGATGGTGCGCGCACCGGTGGGCCCTGGTGCGCGCACCACATCCTCGGTGCGCGCACCCAGCGCACCGCCTGCCCGAGCCGGTGCGCACCGGTCGGCCGGCACCCCGAAGTGCGCGCACCGGCACGCTCTCTCCCCACCCGCATGTGATCTGTCCCACGTGCGGGCCTCCCATAGCGTGCATTTGGGACTTCGAGGGGATCGCGGGCAAGGGGGCGTGTGATATAGGGACTTCGCCATATCCGGCTCCATGCGATACAGGCGTGGCGCACTGTCCAGAGGCGCGCCGCGCACCGCGATGCGCTCCGCGGGATGGCCGGTGCGCGCACCTTTCCCGCAGTCGCGCCGGCGGTGCGCGCACCGGGCCGCGCGGCCGCGCGCCACCGCACCGGCCGCGTGCAGGGTGCGCACCGCGATGCGCACCGTCGGCCTGGGAGTGGATGCCGTAGTGCGGAGTGGGCCGTGCCCGATGTTCGCCACTGCATCGGATGTCCGGACGCGATGCACGGCATCCGATGCTCGACATCGCGGTGGGAGTGCCCAACATCGTCTCGGGAGTGCGCGACATCGTGGTGGGGAGTGCTCAGCATCGCCTCGGGAATGCACGACATCGCGATGGACAGTGCGCGGCATCCGATGCCCACCGCTGGGTCCGGGCCGGTGCATCGTTCCTTGACCAGGTTGGAAAGGGGTGGCATCTCGCCGGAACCAGGCGATGCGCGAGGGGGGGAGAAGTCTCTGTCCTGGTGGCGGCTGCCATCCAGGGCGAGGCATCGCCCCTTGACAGGGTCCGCTAGGTGCCGGATCTCGCCCGGCCCTGACAGGTTCCAGGCGCGCATTCGGCACCTTGGACTGGAGCGGAGAGGGGTCCGAGCTCCGGCGGCGCATGTGATCTGGCCCACGGACAAATCCGCCCGGTCGGGGGCCGGTCAAGGGCAAAGCGGACACTGGGCGGGTGGGGGTGGGAGACCGCGGACAAGGGGTGCTTTCACACGGTGGCTCCGGCCCGTACGCCTCTGCGTGCGGGCCGGACCTGTCACCGATCCGGCCTCGTACGGCCGGAGAATCCCGAGGACCCGATGACCACCGCACCCACCCCGCAGACTCCGCCGGCCCCGGCGGGTTCCCCTGCGACGGCGAGCCCCGCGCCGGGCCCCGCGGCAAGCCCCGTTCCCAGCCCCGCAGCGCTTGGCCGCCGCCTGAGCGTTGTCGCTGATCAGACCCCGAATTCGCCTGCCACGGACGATTGCAACTCCTCTTCTCCCCGTACTGATGTACCTGGAGAAGCGTCCCGGCCCCGGAGGAAAGTGGCGCCGGCGAAGGCAGGAGCGGACATCCGCGGCGAGGTCCTGCTCACCCTCGCTCAGCTGCGACTGGCCACACCCCGCCAGCTCAAGGCACTCCTGCTGGACCACCAGCAGGGCACCGACCACGTCCGCCGGGCGCTGCGCAACCTGCTCGCCGAATCCCTGGTCGGCCGGACCAACCGTGCGCAGCAGAGCTACTGGTACTGCACTCCGGCGGGCCTCGCCGAAGCCGCAGCCTCCGGCGAGCTCGCACCCACGACCGGCCGGGCTACGGGCAAGCGCATCGCCGCCAGCAAGACGGGACTGCGCGAGCACGGCCTCGCCCTGGTCGACTCCGTCGTCGCCTTCCATCAGGCAGGGGAGGCCGACTTCGCGGACTGGCGGGTGGAAGTCCCCCACCCCACCCCGGCCGGGAATCTGCTGCCCGACGGCGTGGTGCTCCTGAACGACGGGGCCAGCGCGTTCGTGGAGATCGACCGGACCATGTCCTATGCCCGCCTGGTCGGCAAGCTGGAGCGGTACGACGCCTACCGCAACGCCCCGCCGTCCGGGCGCGGGAACGCCGCCCGCGCTCCGCGCAATCACTGGCAGGAGACCTACGCCGGGCCCTCTCTGGACCGTCCGTTCCCGGCGGTGCTGTTCGTCTTCGCCCCGGCCCCGCGCCGGGCGGCCCCGGAGACAAGGGAGACCGCCTTCCACGACCGGGCCCGGGAGGTCGGGAGCGTGAACTACCGGCTCACCGTGGCGACCACGACTCTGCCCCTGCTGATGAAGCGCGGTGCGGGCAAGGCGGTGTGGCGGGTCGTCGGCAGGCACCGCGGCGAAGAGCGCCTGCCTTTGGCCGCGCTGCCGAAGGCACGGTGACCTCGGCGGGCCCGGCTCCCCCTCGGGCCGGGCCCGCCGGCCCTCGGAACCCGCATTGCCGACGGGGCGCAGAACCGATCGCCCGGAGGCTCAGCCGCAGGCCGACCCGGCGCATCCGGACGGCCGGTCGCCAACCAATTTCACGCGAGCGAACTACCGCACAACGCCTCAACTCGGTCCAAATGAAGCCTTGGTATGAGATTCGCTGAATTTATCCACAGGGAAAACCTTTTACGGTGCGTGTCCGCTTCCGGGTGTGAGGTGCCGGGACGTAGATCGAAAGGGCACGGCCATGGCACAAAGCAAGTTCGATAAGCAGGTGGAGAAGGACGCCGAATCCCTCGCGCTCGGGATCGGACGGGTGCTGTCCGGCCGAGACCTGGACGGTGTGAAGCGAACTGACGCCACGTTCTGGCACGCGGGCACCCGGGTCCTGCCGAAGGTGGAGGGCAAGGTCCCGCGCCGCTCCTACAAGCCCGGGTGGCGACGCCTGTCCTTCCGCCTCGCCCTCGGAGCGGGCGTCGCGGAGAGCGGCTACCTCTCCACCCGGGACCTGGACGCCACCATGAGCACCCTCCAGGAACTGTGGGACAACCGGGAGTCGGCGCTCGCCGCGCTGGAACCCGGCGGGATCGGCGCAGCCTCCGTCCTCACCGTGGGCAGCGCGGCGTACATGGTGCTGACCCGCGAGCGCCGCGAGCTGATGCGCGAATGGGTAGGCCCGCTGCACGACGCCCTCCACCGGCCGCTCGGGCTGGCGGAGCAGACCGAGCCGCGCCGCTACCTCCACGTCCCGAAGAACTTCTCCGACGACGACGCACAGATACGCGTCGACCTGCCCAGGAGCCTGGGCTTCTCCCGTGAGGTCGTCGCCGACCTCATCACCCAGAAACTCGCCCTGGAGGGCGTCACGTTCTCCTGGCACCCGGAGGGCCGCAAGCCGTACGTGCTCGTCAAGAAGACCCGCAAGCCCCCGGCGAAGGCCGTCTTCAAGGACCCCAAGACGCGGGACCTGGTGGCCAAGGCCAAGGAGTCCGCGCCCATCATCGGGTTCGGGGCCGGCGGGCGGATCGTCTCCGTCGACCTGGACGCCGAATCCCCGCACATCCTGGTCAACGCCAGTACGGGCGGCGGCAAGTCGGTGACCCTGCGCTGCATCGCCTGCCAGATGCTCCACCACGGCAGCCACGTCTTCGTCCTCGACACCAAGCGGATCTCCCACCCGTGGGCGCGCGGCGTTCCGAACGTCACCTACTGCGCCGACATCTCCGACATCCACGACCAGCTCATCACCCTCGGAATGGAAGGACGACGCCGCACCCGGGTCGCCGACGAACTGGGCATCGGCGCCGACCCGAAGGCCATCGGCCCCCGCCTGTTGATCCTCCTCGAAGAGGTCAACGCGACGATGAAGCAGCTGGCCCGCTACTGGGAACGGATACGCGAGCCCGGCGACCCGAAGGTCTCCCCGGCGATCGACGCGCTCAACGAGATCCTCTACATGGGCCGCCAGCTGCGCATGCACGTCCTCCTGGTCGCGCAGTCCGCGACCGCCCGCGCCCTCGGCGGCCCGGAGGTCCGCGAGCAGTTCTCCACCCGCATCCTCGCCCGCTACAGCGTCAACGCCTGGCGCATGCTCGCCCCCGAGGTCCATCCCGCGCCGAAGTCCACCAAGCACCCCGGGCGCGCCCAGGTCGTCACGGGCGGCTCCGCGAGCGAGACACAGGTGCTGTTCTTCACCGAGGCCGAAGCCCGCGAGTGGGCCAGCACCGGCACGGCGGCCGCCAATCCGCAGCACACGGTCCTCCCCGCACAACCGGGCCCGGCGGCACTGCACACGCCGACCGCCCCGCCCGCCGACTCCCCGCCCGCCGACTCCCCGGCCGACGCCTGGAGCGCCCCGGCTCTCCCGCCCACCACCCCCGATCCGGCACCGGCCGCCGACGTCCTCGCCGACGCCGGGAACACCACACCCCCCACCCAGGCCACCGAACCGGGCACGGCCAGCACCACGCCGCCGCCGGTGCGCCCGGCCCCGGACGACGACGACCAGGCGGTGGGGCTCCGTAAGGCGTTCGAGAACCATCTGCCGGGTGTCGCCAGCCTCGACGCGCTGCGCACCGCCCGCGCGAAGGACCGCACCTTCCCCAAGCCGGTCGACAAGCGCGGCGCCGAACTCCTCTACCGCTTCGGCGACATCAAGCGCTGGGCACGCAACCGGCCCCGCGCAGGCACCGGCACCACAGACCTCGACTGACCGCCCCGGCCCGCCGATACGGCCCTGTCCGGTTCAGCCGACACGATTCCCCCGCCCTGGAGAACACCCGGTTCACCAGGCACCACACAGAAAAGGAACACCGCCGCCATGTGGAAGACCACCGCGAAGAGCACCCTCCCGCAGCAGCTGCGCCTCACCGATGCGGGCGTCCACGAGCAGCTGGAAGCGCTGCCCGCCTCCCAGGTCCTCATCGGTCTCGGCACCGGCCAGCAGCCGGTCTGCGTCGACCTGGACCACGAATCGCCGCACGTCCTGGTCTGCTCCGCCACGGGCGGCGGCACCTCCACCGCCCTGCGCACCCTGACCGCCCAGCTCCTGCACCACGGCGGGAGCGCCCTGATCCTCGACACCAAGCGCGTCTCCCAGTCGTGGGCGCGCGCCCTGCCGACGGTGACCTACCGCCGCGACATCGCCGACGTCCACGACGCCCTTCTCGGCCTCAGCGCCGAACTGCAGCGCCGCCTCCACCACGCCGACGCGCACGGTGACACCGACGACCTGCCCCGCCTCACGGTGGTGTTCGAGTCCGCCGGCCACACCCTGCGGCAGCTCGCCCGCCACTGGGACAAGGTCCGCCAGGCGGGCGAGCCGAAGACGTCCCCGGCCGTCGCCGCGTACGAAGAGGTCCTCTTCGCCGGGCGCGAGGCCCGCATCCACATCCTCGCCGGAGCCCAGATCTACAGCGCCGCGCTGGGGCGCGAGCAGTTCTCCACCGTGCTCCTGGGACGGGCCACCACCCGCACCTGGAGCACGGTGGCCCCGCAGATCGCCACCGCCCCCAAGGCCAGCACCCTCCCGGGCCGCTTCCACGCCGTGCAGGGCTCCACCGCTCACCCCACGCAGGTCCTGCTCCTGAGCGAGACCGAAGCCGCGGCGTGGGCCACCGCCCCGCACCTCGAACAGAGCTGATGCCGAAGCCGAATCGGCCGCACCCGGCCCTGTCCGGTTCGGCCGACACGATCCACCACGACCGGGAACACACCCCGTTCACCAGGCACCACACAGAAGAGGACCACCGCCCCATGACGAACACGAAGCTCCCGCAGGTGCTGCACTTCACCGACCCCGGCCTGCGCGAGCAGATAGAGGCACTGCCCGAAGGGACCGCCCTCATCGGCATCAGCACCACCGGGCGGGCCATCGCCGTCGACCTGGACGCCGAATCTCCGCATGTCCTGGTCTGCACCGCCACCGGTGGCGGCAGCACCACGATGCTGCGCTCCCTGACCGCCCAGTTCCTGCACCAGGGCGCCCACGCCCTGGTCCTCGACCCCAAGCGGATCTCCCACCTTTGGGCGAAGTCCCTTCCCACGGTGACCCACCGCGGGAACATCGCCGGAATCCACGACGCCCTGGTCCACCTCGCCTCCGAGCTGGAGCGCCGCCTCGACCTCGACGGCGACCTGGACGACGTGCCGCGTCTGATCGTCGCGGTCGACGAGGCCAACACCACGCTGCGCCAGCTCGCCCGCTACTGGGAGACCTTCCGGCAGAAGGACGACCCGAAGACATCCCCCGCCATCGCCGCGCTCGAAGAAGCCCTCTGGGTGGGACGCGCGGCCGGCATCCGCGTCATCTTCGACGGACGCCCCCAGCCCACCGTCCTCGGAGCAGAGGCCCGCGAGCTGTTCGCCACGGTGATCCTGGCGCGGTTCACGGCCGACACCTGGCAGCGCCTCGCCCCGATGGCCGGCCCCGTCCCGAAGCAGAGCCCGCACCCGGGCCGCTTCCACGTCGTCCAGCAGGACACCACCCACGAAACGCAGGCGGTCCTGATGACCGACGCCGACGTCGTCACCTGGCTCACCGACCCGCAGGACACGGAGAGCTGACGTCCGGACAGCTGAGAAGGGGGTGCCTGCCTGGGTGGTGGGCACCCCCTCGGCGTCCCGGTGGAAGGCACGCCCGTTGTCGGACCCTGTCCGTAGCCTTGGCTGAAGTACCTGAGACAGGAGCGCACGTGGCCCGCAGCGGAATCAACAAGCGTGAGATCGACAAGTGGGCGAAAGGCTTGGTCAAAGAGACCAAAAAGAGCCTGGATCGGGAGCAGCGACGGAACCCGCTCCGCGTATCCGCCCAGATCGATGCCATCACCGGCGCGGTCCCGGGCGGCGGGGTGACCGAGAGCAACGGCTATCTGGCGCGGCTGTTGCTGTGGCTGGATGGCTGCGCGCAGGACAACCCGTCGGGCTACATCAACGTGGCCGCCTTCCCCGAGGAGCTCCGGCTGGAGGACGAAGACCCGGTCATCCTGGCTCTTCAGCTCGACCAGCACGGCCTGGTGGAGCTCCTGCGCGCCATGGGGCCCCGGACCCATGTCCGTCTCACCGACGCCGGCCGCGTCGCCGCGCGCCAGCTGAAGGACCTGCAGAAGGACCGCGCCGCCCGGATCCGCCACACGATCGATGCCCTGCTGCGGTGGCTCTTCGACGCCGCCAGCGACCAGACACCCGTCAACCCGGCCCTGTTCCTTACGGCCCCCAGCTCCTACTTCGCCGGAACAGAGATCAGCGGAACAGATCTGCACCAGGCGCTCGTCTACCTGGCAGAACACCGCCTCATCGACCACAGCGACACCGACCCGGCCACGGCCGCCATCACACCTCAGGGCACGAGCTGCGCCCTGGCAGGAGGAAGCGTGCAGGACCACATCAACCAGCCCCGCCCCGCCACCACGTACAACACCTACCTGCCGAACGCCAAGGGCGTCATCATCGGCGAGCAGCAGCACTTCACGCAGAACAACACCGACGGCGTCGACCCGGCCTTGTTCATCCAGGCCGCCGGGTACATCGGCCAGGTCAGCACCATCCTGGGGATGCCCGACGAGGACCGGGTGGAACTGGAGCGCGTCGCCCAGGACCTCCACGACGAGGCGACCTCCGACAACCCCGAGCCCGGCCGTCTGCGCCAGTTCGCCACCCAGCTCAAGACCAAGCTCCTGGAAGGCACCTCCACCATGGCTGCGACGCAGGGCGTCCAGCTCATTGAGCAGGCCCTCGCCGCGCTCACGCAGTAGCCGCGCTCGCACCACCACGGGCCCCGGGGGGATCAGCCATGACATCCCCGGGGCCCGGCTCTATGGAGTCACCGGGTCTAACGATCCCCACCCGGCAACGTCACCCTGCCAAGCACTGGTTGGACGGGAGCAGGGGGGAACAGAGGCAGGGAACTGCGGTAGACCAGAACCATGAACAGCCAAGAAGTGCTCTGCGTCCGCTGCGGCAGCGCAGACACCCGAATCACCCGCATCGGCCAGACCAGCGCGGACGGCGACTGCTTGCGCTGCGACAAACCCTTCCAGGCCACGCCCTGCCAGAACTGCGGCGGCTACCGCATCGACGGGTCCTTCGGAGTCTCCGGCAGCAGGTTCGAGACCCTTCCCGAAACCGTGACGTGCGGGGACTGCGGCCACGCCAACCCGCTGCGCGATCCCGGCCCGCAGAGCGTGACCGCGTGACGCCCACCCCACCCGACACCGTCGGTACCGAGGACACACGACTGATCGTGGTCCGGGGCAACAGCGCCTCGGGGAAATCATCCGTCGCGGACGGCCTGCGCGAGCAGTTCGGCCGCAACCTCGCCCTCGTCGGCCAGGACAACCTGCGCCGGACCGTGCTGCGCGAACGCGACCGGCCCGGCGGCGCCAACATCGGCCTGATCGACCTCACCGCCCGCTACGCCCTGGACAACGGCTTCCACGTCGTCGTCGAAGGCATCCTGTACGCCGACCGCTACGGCCCCATGCTCCAGAACCTGGTGCGTGCCCATCGTGGCGTCTCGCGCTGCTACTACCTCGACGTGCCGTACGCGGAGACGGTGCGGCGGCACGCGACGAAGCCGGATGCCGAGTACCTCACACACGTCACCCCCGATCACCTCAGCGACTGGTACCGGGAGCAGGACCTGCTGCCCGACGAGTTCGAGAGCGTCATCGGCGTGAAGAGCACCCTGGACGACACCATCCAGCAAATCCTGCACGAAAGCGGGCTGGACCAGATCCCCCCGATCGACCGCTGACGATGGTTGGGGGTCTCTTGGCTCCTGCCGCACACAGGAAGAACATCCCCGGCGGCCCGACTGCGAAGCTACGGGCCCACCCTTCCGTGCCCGGGGAGCCCTCGCCCACACCACCGCCCCCGATCCCGCCGACCCGCCCACCGCGAAGGAGCTGACTGCCGCATGGTGACCCTGCGCGCCCTGCGCCCCGACGACGCCGCCGCTCTCACCCGCATCTACAGCGGCGCTTCCATCCGGCACACCACCGGCAAGCCCCTCACCCTTGACCAGGCCCACGAGAAGATCAGCGCAGCCCTCGCCCGAGCCGCCGAAACCCCACGTGCGCAGTGGAGTTGGGGCATCTTCGACGAAGCCGAGATGATCGGCCTGATCTCCCTGCGCCGACGCACCCCGGCCATGGGCACCCTCAGCTACATCCTCCGTGACGACAGCTGGGGCCGCGGATATGCCACCCAGGCCGCCCGCCAGGTTGTCTCCGCGGCCTGCACCACCGCCGGTCTGAACCGGCTGGAGGCCATGCACCACCCCGACAACCCCGCCTCCGGCCGCGTCCTGACCAAGGTCGGCTTCACCCGCGTCGGAACGGCCGCCCGGGACACCGAGACCGGAACCGTTCCCTACGAGCTGTACGTACTGGAGACCGACGGCATCTGAACCAGCGCAGGCGCGGGGCCCGAACGGGCTGCTCCTGATCGACCGCTGACGGCCCATGAGGCCCGCCACCGCAGGTACGGTCAGCTTCACGGCACGCAAGACGGCACACCACCGGACCCAGGGGGGCCAATGGGAGTGGAGAGCGAACCGCAGAGCATCCCGTGGGGCGGCGAGTGGCGACGACACCTCCGCTCCGATAAGGAGACGGATCTTGTCCGCTCCTGGATGCGCCACCTCGAATGCCCCACCTGCAACGCAGCCGCCGGACGCGCCTGCCGCACCGCAGGCGGTCGCCCCACCAACCACCACCGGGCTCGCCGCGACGCCGTTGGCCCGATCCCGTACGAGCAGTGGCGGAAGGAGGGCCTCATCCCGGAGCAGCGGACGTACACGATCCCGGCCGTGCTCAAGGAGTCGCAGAAGGCCCGCATCGACTTCAACGTGGACACCGCCCTGGCCGACGGTGTGGCGGTCGTCCGCATGTTCCTCGCCGACCGGCTCGGTCTGCTCCTCCAGGGCGAGGAGGCCATCGACCGCATCGACGACGCCGTACGCAAGCTGATCGAGGTCCGCGGCCCGGTGGGGACGGCCGACGTGGTCACTGTCCTCGCCCACCAAGTCGCTTCACTGCTGGTTGCGAACGCCGGCCCCGACGGCGACCCGGAGGCCCTGTTCGACACGGTGATCCGCGCGCAGATCGACGTTGCCCGCAAGATGCAGAAGATCCAGAGGGAGCGCGCCGGGGACTGACCCGGCCGACTGGCTACGCGTGGCCCTGCTCGCGGGTTTCACCGGCAGCGGCGTAGCGGGTCAGGTCGATACCGGCTGCGCGGGCTTCCTTGAGCCGGATGGACACCAGACCGGCGGAAACGGACAGCTCACGCGCGATCTCGAACCCCTTCAGCCCCTGGCGGTGCAGCTCGACGATCTGGTCCCGGCGCTGCCGGGACCGGTCCTCGTACGCCGCGCGTTCCTCAGCGACCATGCGCCGCACCGTCCGCGGGGACACCGCGAACCGGCCCGCCAGCTCACGGGCCGTCACGGTACGGCGCTCACGCACGGGCTCCTGCGTCACGACGCCCCCCTCATGAACTCCAGCATGGCTGCGGCACGCTCGTCCCGGCGCGCAGCGCGCGCGGTGCCGCTCTTCTTGCCGCGGGCCGACTGGATGGCGACGAAGGTGGCCTCGTACACGGCCGCGCCGTCCCGCCACATCCGCGACCGTGTCGTGATCCACCGGTGGATGCTGTTGGCGATCGCACGCGCCTCCACGGTCGGCAGCGGCTCGGCGAACTCCGCGTTGCGGGTGTGCACTTCCGCGTGGATGGCACTGTGGAGCGTCTCGGAGCTGCCGAAATGGTGACGGACTTCGCGGTACGCCCAGGTCCGGGCCGTCTCGAAGATCGAGCAGTTGCGCCCCAGCCCCGTGATGTTGGTACGGAACCTCTTGGTCTCCCGCCAGCGCGTCGGCGGCATATGGCCGCCCAGCGCCTCCTCCAGCCCTCCGAGCGTGTGGAGACCGCCATGGAGCCACTCCGTGCTCCAGTCCGCGTGCAACGGGTTCTTCGTCATCAGCCCCGAGTAGGCCGCATCCCCATCCATCGCCCGACGCAGTCCCTCGGTGACGGCGGCCGCGTAGGCCAGCGGCTTGCGCCGGGCGTACTCGGTCCGCGTCACCGCCTCCGCCAGAGCCCACACCGCATGCGCATGCCCGTTCACCGGGTTCTCCACCACCGCGTTGGGCAACGGATGCGATCCCACCGACGACACCGCCCGCAGCACCGCATCGGCATGATCCACGTCCACGACGAGCAGATTGCTCACCGCCGACGGGTTCGCCTCCACGTAACGACGCGTCATCGCCACCGGCCGCCGCTCCCGCCGGATCCCCTCATGCAGTCGGTTCGTCGCGTACGGCCGCAACGGCAGCCACAACTCTTCCCACTGCCCCACGGGCAACTCCACGTTCATGCGCTGATCATCCCGGGTCGGTCAGGCAGGAGAGCACCGGACACGCCGCGAGATTTAAAGTCGGTCACGAACCAAGTCAGATGATTGCGGCTCCCGGGCCCTGCTCCACCCGGCAGCCGCTCCACCCCGCTTTCAAGGGCGGTGAGCTTCAAAGTCGGACAGAAACCAAGTCAGATGGTTCCGACCGGGAGCCCCGGACCGTCACGTAAGCCGGATCTTTAAAGTGCGTCACGAAGCCAAGTCAGATGGTTCCGAACTCTCCGCCCCACCCGCCTCCGCCGAACTCCACTTGCGGGAGCCGGTCCTACGGTCCCTCGTTCTGCCTGCAGTACACGGGCCGACGTCTCCCAGCTGCCCCACAGCCAGCAGGGGGAACACCCAAGACCCCAGGGTCTACACGCACTCCAGTGCGATGCCACGGCGTCCGAGCCCCCAGCATCAAACTGGAGTGCGTGTAGACCCTGGTACGCGCCGCCGACTCCGGCCGGGAGAAGGCCCGTTCGACTACGGCTGACCACACAGCGGTGGTGCCGGACAGGATCACCCTGTCCGGCACCACCGCTCGTTCCCGCTGCTCACCGGCTGAGGCGGATACGCGGCCCCCACACGTACTCGAGGTCGTCCAGCAGGACGGCCTCTTCCTCCTCGTCCCACCGGCCGCGCAGTGCGAACGGGCTGGCCTCCATCCGCTCCAGGATGACCAGGGTCTCGGGCTGCCCGATCAGTGCGTACCGGCCGTGTGAGGCGGGTGTGCTGCCCGGCCCGTACGCGCGCAGCATCTCCTCCAGGCGGGCGCGGTGCTCCTTCACGAACGCCTCCAGGCGCTCGATGTACCCCTCGCGTTCCTCGGCGGGCACCGTGCTCAGCGCGACGTCCAGGAACTCGCCGTCCGGCCAGTGCCGCTTCCCCGGCGCGGCCAGGGCCCACGGGAAGCGCTCCGCCGCCGCCAGGACGTCCGTCGCCTCCAGCACCACGGCCGGGGCGGGTTCTTCCGCCGGCGCTTCCTCCGGGGCCGGGGAGTCCGGCCGCTGGAGGTGGGCGAGGAGCATGGCGTTGGAGGCGGCGAGGCCGCGCCCCGTGGTGGCGGTGGAGTCGGCGATGCGCAGCAGGTAGCTGGCGACGTCGCGGACACCGTCGAACCAGCCGTCCTCGAAGTGCTGCTCGGATCCGTGCGGGGGGCTGCTCTCGGAGATCCAGGTGTGGGCGCTGGCCACCGCTCCGGCCTCCACCTTCGACACGATGTCGTCCGCCTGCTCGTTCGTGAGCCCGGCGGCGGCCAGGGCCTGGAAGACGATGAACCGCGCGTCGATGGCCTCGTCCTGGTGGTGGCTGATGCGGGCCAGCTCCTGGCCGTACGCGTCCGCGCCCTGCTGCTGCTCGGTGCTCATGCCGCCCACTCCAGTCCGAGTTCGGCCAGCGCGGCGAGCTTGTCGGCGGTCAGCCTGTCCCGGCGGCTCTTGCTGTTGCTGAGGAACACCCCGAGCTTCACCTCCGACCCGTCCGGCAGCGCCTCTACGTGGGCCCTGGGGACCTTCACAGAGCCCTCGCGAGCCTTGTACTGCGCCAGGGCCGCCACGCCCTTCTCGAAGGCGCTCGCGGCCTTCGTGAGGGCCTTGGGGGGCTCCGCCTTCTCCGGGGGCAGGGGTACGACGCCGACCGCCTCCAGGAGTTCGCGCTGCCCGTCCATCAGGCCAGCCCAGACCGTGTGCTGACGCTGCTTCACCAGCCACTTCCCGATGTCCATGCCGTGGACGGTGAAGCCGGGCAGGACCTCGGACTGGTCGTCCTCGTCCGTCAGCAGCTCCCGCAGCGCGGCGTAGTGCCGCTGCCACTCCGCCGGCCATACCGGATTCCAGTGCTCGTCCAGGGCCTCCAGCGCGTTGTTCCACTCGGGGTGGCCCTCCAGCGCACCGGCACGCCGCAGGTTCGACAGCCACTGCCCCACCGGCCGGTCCAGCATCGTCGCGGACCGGGGCGCGCACAGCGTCCAGTGCTGCTCGTAGTACGCCTTGGCGGCCTCCAGGTTCTCCTGGAACCGCTCGTCCGCCACACTCCAGACCATGCCCAGCTTCTCCAGCCGCTGCGCGCGCAGGCCGGTCATCTGCCCCGCCCCGTACGCCCGCCGCTGCTCCGCGACCCACTGACCCAGCGGGTACGCGCCCTCCTTGTGCCCGTACGGCACCCGGGCGTGAAGCTCACGCTCCGCGAACGTCTTGAGCGCCGCCCAGCCGCGCCCCCAGTCCTGGCGCTCCGTGTCGATCACGTTGAAGGAAATCCACTCCGCGACCATCACCGGATCACGTGGAGCGGCAAAACGGAGCAGCAGACGGGATTCATCCTCGTCATCATCGGGCGCGGAACCGATGTACTCGGACGGCTCCACGACGTTCTTCTGAGGCTCCTGTGGAATCGCCAGCAATTCCACGGCCTCTTCATCGTGAGCCCGAAGACCTTCCAACACCTTGACCAGAGGACGGTACGAACTCGACGTGAACATATCCTCCGGCTGCTCTCCCGGCTGGAGGAAAATCGGCACGATCAAAGAGGCGAGCTTCCCCTGTCCCGGCTTCTGACGCAGCGCCCTGCCGATCGCCTGGACGATGTCGTGCGGCGCACCCTTGGGGTCGAGGAGGGCCACCGAGTCCACGGCCCGGATGTCCACGCCCTCACCCAGGACACGGCAGTTCGAGAGGACCGCGCGCCGGGCGGTCGACCCGAAGTTGCCCAGGACGTCCCGCCGGCGCTCGGGGACGTGCTCGCCGCACAGCCAGTCCGCCCAGATCTCCGCCGGGTACTTCTCGGGCTGGTCCGCGTGCAGCCGCTTGGCCACCCGCTGCAGGCCCTCCGCGTACGCCTGTGCCTCTATCGTCCGGTGGTGGAAGGTGATGCACGTCTGGAGCCGGTGCTTTTCCATCGTGTGCATCAACGCCGCCTGGAGCGCCCCCAGCCGCTGCCCCCGCACCTCCTCGCTGCGCCGGTCCTCGCCCATCAGCTTCTGCGGCGTGACGATGGGGTCCTGGAGCTCCAGGACGATGATCTGGTAGCGCGCCAGCAAACCGCGGGACACCGCCGACGCCAGCGACAGCTTGTAGAGGACGGGCCCGAATACGGCCTCATCGTCCATCGAGGCCGCCATCTCCTCCGGCAGCGCGTCCCGTACTCCCTCCGCGACCTCCCAGTTCGGCCGCTCCTGCCAGATCCGTGGCGTCGCCGTCAGATACAGCCGGCGCCGGGCGGGGATGACGTTCTGGTTGTGGATGTCGGCCCACGCCTTGCCCATCGAGCCCGACGTGCGGTGCGCCTCATCGACCACGGCGAGGTCCACAGGCGCGAGCTGCTGCCCGTAGGCGCCCTCGAACGCCTCCGCCAGCGCCCCCAGCGACGCGTACGTGCCGAAGATGACGACAGGGCCCTCGCCGTGCCACAGGGCCAGTTTGACGGGGTTGGTGGTGGAGCGGACCTTGAGGCTCCACAGCTCCGTGTCGTCGGTGAGGCCGCACACCGCGACGGCCGGCCCCGTGTGCCCCGCCGACCGCCAGGCCCGCACGGTCTGGGTCAGCAGGTCCAGCGTCGGCACGAGGACGAGAATGCGGCCCTTGGGCACAAGTCGCTTTGCCGCCGCCGCCGCAATGATGGTCTTTCCCGTCCCGCACGCGGCGTGCACCTGCCCGCGCAGGCCATTCACGGGGATACCGCCCGGCGGGATATCAAGGCCGCGCACAATGGCGGCCACGGCCTCAATCTGGTGGTCACGCAGTTTCACGGCCATTCCCGTGTTCTCCTTTTCGCGGAATTCGGCGCGCAATCAGAAAAGAAAGTCCGGCGCGGCGCGAGGGGCCGGGGGTACTGAAGTCTGATCCCAGACTCTACACAGTGCCGACCCGTGATGCATCACCCTTGTGGCAGGTTCGTCCCCACGGATGATACTTGGCCGATTTTCCCCCGTGGCGACGATTCACCGTGTATGCTTACGGGGTGCCGTTGAGCAGCGACGGAGTGATTCGCGAGTGGGGGAGGGGTCAGGGTGGAGCGCAGCGGAGCCCGTCACTGCGGTGAGTCCGGCACCCGATCGGGCCGACGGACCGTCACCCTCGTTGCGGGGGTGGTAGCTGGGAATTCCAGGTCCTACACAGGCCCGCGCATGATGCACCTCCTCCTGTAGCCAGCCTCAGTGATCGCGCTTGCGCGATCACACCAATTCGCGCTTGCGCGAATTGCATTCCTTCCGGAATTCCGTTTACGGAATTCCATTCCGGCGCTTGCGCCGGAATTCGAATTGCGCTTGCGCAATTCGCCGCTCTATGCCCCGGCTTGCCGGGAAGCATATCAAATCCAGCGTACTTCGTT
>NZ_JAPEMT010000009.1 GCF_026342435.1 Streptomyces sp. NBC_00237
CCCGGCAAGCCGGGGCATAAAGCGACGAATTGCGCAAGCGCAATTCGAATTCCGGCGCAAGCGCCGGAATGGAATTCCGTAAACGGAATTCCGAACGGAATACAATTCGCGCAAGCGCGAATTGATGTGACCGCGCAAGCGCGGTCACTGGGGCTGGCTACGGGAGGAGGGTGCATCATGTGCGGGCCTGTGTAGCGTCTGGGATTCCCAGCCACCACCCCCGCAATGAGGGTGACGGGCCGTCGGCTTGATCAGGCGCTGGCCTTACCGTGGTGACGGGTTCCGCTGCGCTCCACCCTGCCCCTCCTCCCCCTGGGGCCGTCCGGTCGAGCCCACCAGCAGACCGCACCTTCGGGACGGAATCTGATACCGCGCTACTCACAGGAGCGGACGCGCCCCAGGGGTGGTGCATCACGTTGTCTGGCTGTGTAGCGTCTGGGTTCTGGCAGCACCACCCTGGACCGCGCTGAAAGCTCCCGGCAGAGTCCGGCCGAAGGCTTGCACCCCCGAACTCATTCCCTCGCTCTTCCCGGAAAGCAAGCCACGAAAAAGGGGCCGCACCCCCGGGCAAAACGCCCGGGGAGTGCGGGACAAATTCACGTCTCATTCGGCGGGTCTGGAATCCGCTTCATTTGCGTCCGGGCCAGTTGAAAAGCCGCTGGGCACGTTTCTGCTCGTCCCAGTACGCCTCTTCCTCCGCCCGCACCCGCTCCGTCTCGATGCAGCGTCCGCAGGGGCCGCCGGTGACCAGGCCGGGGGCGGGGTAGGGGCGTTCGTCGCAGGACGGGCAGAGCCATCGGAGCGTTTCCAGGCGTGCGGCCTTTGCCGCGCGCTCCTGTGCCTCGTGCTGCCGACGGGCGTTCTCGCGCTCCTGGCGGGTCTTCTCGGCGGCGCGGCGGGCGTCGTCGCGTACGCGGTAGGCGCGGTAGTCGTCGGGGTTGTCGAGGGCGTCAGCGAGCGTCTGCCAGCCTCGGTGGCCGTACCGCCACCAGATGGGCCCGCACGGCCCGTGGGCCGTCAGGCGGGCCAGGGTGGTGGCCAGGACAGGCAGCGCCTGGCCGTAGTCGCGGTAGCCGTCGCGTTCCTCGCCCTGCTGGTAGGCGGCCCGCCACGTCCCGGCCCAGTGCTCTGTCGAGAGTTCCGCGATCTGCCGCATCCGGGCGCGCATCGGTTCTTCGCCCATGGTCTTGGTGAACACCAGGGCGAGGGGCGGGTGTCCGTCGCGGCCGGGGTCGGGCCACACCGTGCGCCACAGCAGGGTGTCCTGCTGGCCCGTGGTCCCCCTGCCGCTCACGGTGACCCGGCGGGTGAAGAACTCCCGGTAGCGGGCGATCTTGTCCGCGAGGATCGGCGGGCCTTCGGTGCCGTTGTCGACCTCCACGAACAGCACGGGCACGTCCTGGCCCACCGCTGTGTAGACGAGGTCCGCGCGCACGCTGCGACGGGCCGGGGCCGCGAATGTCCCGCCCACAGGCAGCACCTCCTCCGTGGACCACGCCGAGAGCGGCCCGAGCCCCGCCGGGGGCATCACGAGCGGCCCGGCCGGGGCCGGGGCGGGCTGGTGTGGCTATGTACGTGGGTAGAGGGTTCTGGCACACATTCCGTGAGGGCGATCACCAGGGTTCCCGTGCAGTGACGTAGCGTCATCTGGGACCGTGGTGCGGTGTGACGAGCTAGTCCGTGTGCTGTTCCCGTACCTCGCTCCCGTGTGGGTGGACGACGTCTTCTCTGTGGACGACGTGGTTCATGTGGTGGCCAGAACCCGGGATACCGCTGTGTTGTGCCCGGACTGCGCGGCACCGTCTCAGCGGGTGCACAGTGCCTACGAGCGGCATCTTGCCGACGGCCCGGTGGGGGATCAGCCGGTACGGATCGACCTGTCTGTCCGGCGGTTGTACTGCGAGAACACCGCCTGCCCGCGCCGTACGTTTGTCGAGCAGGTCGACGGGCTCACCGTGCGCTACGGCAGGCAGACCCCGGCCTTCCGCCGGGTACTGGAGGCGGTGGCCGTCGCTCTCGCCGGCCGTTGCGGTGCTCGCTTCGCGACGATCCTGCACAGTGTGGTCAGCCGTATGACGCTGCTCAGGTTGGTGATGGCCATGCCCGATCCGTCCTGGACGGTGCCGAAAGTGCTGGGGGTCGACGACTTTGCCACGCGCAGAGGACAGCACTACGGCACGGTTCTGATCGACTGCGAGACCAGCCAGCCCTTGGACCTGCTTCCCGGGCGGGACGCGACGACGCTGGCCGTCTGGCTGCGCGCCCATCCCGGCTCGGAGATCATCTGCCGGGATCGGGCGGGCTCCTACGCCGACGGTGCCCGCACCGGGGCACCCCACGCAATCCAGGTCGCTGACCCCTTCCACTTGCTCCAGAACCTTGGCACTGCGGTCGAACGCTGCGTGCGCCAGCACAACGCCTGCCTCAAAACGCCCGAGGCCGACGAGAACGGCATCGTGCACATCCCCTTCGCCGAGCCGGAGCACACGACGAAGGAGATGTCGCCCATCGAGGCCCGGCTACGGCAGCGCCATGCGATCATTCACTCCCTTCTCGACCAGGGGCACGGCATCCGGGAGATCGCCCGCGAACTGCATATGGGCGGCAACACCGTCCGCAAGGCCGCCCGTGCCGAGACGCCTGAGCAGATACTCAACGGCCGTCACCAGCCCCGCCCGAGCCAACTCGACCCGTTCAAAGACCACCTCGACCGGCGCTGGGCCGAGGGCCAGACCAACGCCATCCTGTTGCACCAGGAACTGAAGGAACTCGGCTACCCGGGCAGCTACCAGATCATCAGCGACTACCTCAGGCCCCGCCGCCGACAGCGCATCCGCATCGTCGGCCCGGCACAGCCAGGGGTTCGCCAGGTCACGGGCTGGATGATGCGCAACCCTGACCACCTGCGGGACGACGAGCGAGAACAGTTCACCGGCGTCCTCGCACGCTGCCCTGAGCTGACCGCCGCCGAACGGCTCGTCCGCTCCTTCGCCGAAATGCTCGCCACACGCTCCGGCCAGCACCTCAAGGACTGGACCGTCGCCGTTCAGGCCGAAAACCTTCCGGGCCTGCACACCTTCGCGCACGGCCTGGAGAAAGACTGGGACGCCGTACTCCAAGGGCTGACCACCCGCTGGAACTCTGGACCCGTCGAAGGCCGCGTCAACCACATCAAGATGATTAAGCGCCAGATGTTCGGCAGGGCGAAACTGCCCCTCCTTCGCAAACGCGTCCTCCTCACCGCCGCTCGTCCGCAAGCACGTCCCGTAACCGCCGGGGAGGCCCGGTGATTCGTGACCACAGACGTAGAGTGACTTCCTCGACGGACCGGAAGGGGAGCGCCGTGGAGATCACCGTGCAATGGATCCGGACGTCCTGGACGAAGGATTCCCGGGGCGGCGAGCCGGCCGCGCGCAGGAACGCGGCTCCGGTCGGTTTCGCCCTCCCACATGCCGAGGCATCCTCCGCGCATGTGATCCGCATGCAGGAAAGCGACGGCTTCGTCCCGTATGACAGCTGGGAAGACCTGCGCAAGGTCGATGTCCAGCTTCGCGAGGTCGACGGAAAGTTGCGTGTCCTTCCCCGAGTGCAGCCCCTGTTCGGTCTGCCGCCCCGCCCCCGACGGCCTCCGGCCGTACGGCTCGTCCCCGGACAGTGGGTGCGCTGGCAGTTGAACTATCGGTTCAGCAGCGCGGCCGGAATCCGCGGCTGGTCGTACTGGCTCGACACCTTCAACATCGCCTACGGCCCAGTCAGCGCCGATGTATTCCTATCCGATCCCACCGTATTTATCGACGAGCAGGGGCCGCTGCGATAGCCCCGCAGCGAAAGTCGCCCCACCCTCAGATGACGCTACGTCACTGCACGGGAACCCTGGTGATCGCCCTCACGGAATGTGTGCCAGAACCAAGGAGAGGGCCCGCATGTCTGGGGCAGTAAGCAGGATGAATTGCATTTGATGCAACATCCCCCATGCGTGCGGGACGGCTGTTCTCGCTGGTCGTGGCCCTGAGCCTGAGTCAGCGGCCGGAGTCGTTCCGGTCGCTGACCTGCACCCTGGCAGGCAGACTCATCAATGTTGCGTCTGATGCAACAGGGTCGTGACCACCCAGGCTTGAGGAGGTTGCGGCCGAGGCGGTCGACTTCCTGGGCGGTGAGCATGTCGCCGTCCAGGAAGTCGAGGACGGAACTCAGGCCGGGCCGGCCGTCAACGGCGAACCTGCGGCCAGGGCCCGGACGGGCTCGACGGCGACATAGGCGGCGAGGACGAAACGGAAACCGCTCTGGCATGAGGAAGGGTGCGCCGGTGGTCAGCTTCGGACACCGACGTCATCCTCCCGAATCCGCGTCCCGGAACCTGCTGACGCCCCCTTCCAATGGGAGGGGGCGTCAGAGGCAGGGGCGGCCAACCGGTCTGCTGCGCGGCGTCGTGTGAAGTCCGGTGCTGCTAGTTCTTCTCAAGACGCGCGAGGACGTCGTGCTCGCGATAGATGAACAGTTCGTTGTCGTCGATCTCGACCTTGGTCCCCCCGTATTCGGGGAGGGCCGCGGTGTCGTCGGCACTGACTCCCATGGGGATGCTTGCGCTCCTGGCGCGAGTGGGCTGCTCCGCCGTGTAGGCGGCAACCCGACTTCCTGTCTCGTCGACCACCAGCAGCTTCACCGGAAGGGCCGTTCCGCCGCTGACCACGAGCCGGGCCACACCGTCCTCGTATCGCAGGCTGAGGCTTCCCGCATCCTTGGCCTCGACCTCGGATACCGGGGTCGCAGTCGACGGGATGTCGCCCAAGTTGGTTATCTTGATGCCGCTTTGCTCGTCAGACATGGCTGACTCCCTCCCCCTGACCGGCTCTCTGCCGACCATCTGCGATCTTGTCATGACGGCCCGTTACCGCGCCATCACCCTTGACAGACCCCCCGCCGCCAGGTCGGGCTTTCCGCTCCTGAAAAGACCAAGGCGGCCATCCGGCAGGGGGCCTGGGGTGGTCGTGGTCAGAAGTCGGCGGAGCGGTAGACCACGTGGAGTTCGCCGGTGCCGGAGGTGCCGACGGCAGGGCTGGAGAGGGTGATGGCGTCTTCGAGGAGGTGCCCGAATTGGGTCCAGGTGGTGCTGGTGCCGGTGAGGTTGCTCTGCCAGATCTTGTTGTCGCCGCCGCGGACGGTGCAGTGGAGGGTGTTACCGCTGACAGCGAGGGAGGGTGCGGAGGGGGTGGTGCCGGCGCGGGTGACGGGGGCGCCCCAGCTGTTGTTGGTGTGGGCGTTGATGACAACCCGGTCGGTCATAACATCCCGGTGGGCCACGTAGAGCGTGCCGCCGTGGACGGCCATGGCCGGGGCACTGTTGGCCAGGCCACCGTATGGCCCGCCGACCGGGGCAGGGCTGCTCCAGGTGGTGGCGTTGGCCGAGGAGTGGATGACGAGTGAGCCGTAGGAATTGCGGGTGTAGTACAGGAGCCCGTTGCGTACGGCCAGGGCGGAGCCGGTGACGGCGTAGCCGGGCAGCTGGATCCGCGAGTGCCAGTTGGTGCCGTCGGTGGAGGCCAGCAGGAGTGGCTCGTTGGCCATCCCGGTGTAGGCCAGGTACAGGGTGTTGTTGAAGACGGCCAGCGCCGGCGCGTGGGGGGTGGTCCGCTCCGGGATCGGGTAGAACCAGCTCCACCCGCCCGCCTCAAGGCGGCTGATGAAGATCGAGTTGCCGCCGCGGACGGCGCAGTACAGGACGCCGTTGAAAGTGGCGAGGGCGGGCGTGTCAGTGGTGGTGCCGGGGAGACGGACAGGAGCGCCCCAGGTTCCCCTGGTCTTCTTGACTGCGGTCACGGCGTTGGTGGGCGTGGCCCCCTGCCACTTGAGGTACAGGTCGAAGATGCCGCCGTCACCCTGGAACCGGAAGGAGGCGGACCGGTCGGGCTGGGAAGCGAGCTGGGCGAGCGCCGCACGGTCGAGGACGAAAGTGCGTTCCTGGACGAAGTCGTCGTCGTTGGTAAGCCATTCGAGCAGCTCGGCGATGAGGCGCGCGACCATCGCCGCCAGCATGATCCAGTCCGCTGTGTTCTCCCACTGGCCCGCGGGGAAATCACTGATCAAGTCGGAAAATCTCGTCAGCTCGAAGGAGATGCCAAGGAGCTTGCGGGACAGCTCCCTGGTGAAGTCGGCGCCGCTGTCGTCGGCTTCCCAGCAGGCGAGATGGAAGCCCACGGCACGCTGGATGGCCCCTTCGAACAGGACGTTCTCATCGCTCCGGATGGTCGCCCAGTCGCCCTGGGTGATCGAGCCGTACTCCCGGGTCCGGCGTGCCGTCCTCGTGTTGTCGTCGCCGCCCGCGCTCAGGCCCCAGTAGATCTCGTCCCGGGTGGCCTCGTTGGTGTCATCCACGCAGTGGAACTTGTCCAGGATGATCCGGGCATGGAACGGCGTCTCGGCCTGCCGGGCGTGCGCGGAGGAGGTCAGCAGGGTGACACCCCAGCCGGCCTCCTGCTGCCCCTGGCGGAACTCCTCGGTGTCGAAGGACTCCGTCCCCTCCCCGGCGCCGACGTCCACCACGTGCACGTTCGCCTGCGCGGAGGCGTCGCCCATCTCCGGCAGATCCTTGAGCAGATCCGCTATGGAGTACCCCTCGGTCGCCGACCGCCCGGTCAGTGCCGCAGGGAACAGCTCATCCACCCCGTGCGAGGATGCCTCCTCCGCGTACACCCGGCCCAGCTCACGGATCTCCTGCTCACCCAGCACGGACTCCAGCGGGCGCAGCAACCCCGCCTCCAGGTCGGTCAGCTCCAGGCCCGCGTCCAGCCGGGACGCCGCCCGCAACACCACCCCGTACAGCAGACCCGACTCCCGCGTCGACGTCGCCAGCCGCTGCCCCCGAGCCGTCACCGGCCGACCCTGCAACTGCGCCCGCAACCGCTCCACACGCTCCGCCTGAGACACCACAGCCACCACGAAAATCCCCCTCAACGGACGCCTCCGCCCTCCACACGGGACCGAGCTGCGCCATGATGATCTTCCCAGTGTCATGACCTGCCGCAATAGACCATTTACGGACAGTGAAAACCGGGCGGCCCGCGCGACCGTCCGGCGCGGCCAGGGCAACACCCTGCACATCAAGGCCATGCCCGCGATCCGCTGCCGGTTCGAGCCCGGAGGACAGTCACGCTCCATTCATGACGGGTAGCGGCAGCTTCACGAGTACAGGGGCATCTGCTTCGCCTTGGAATAACTCAGGGATGGAACACCGCCTCTTCCCCAGTCAAACTGGCAGCCCGCCATCGATAGCTCGATGGCGGGCTGAGAATGTACAGGAGGAACTACCTCAGAACAGCCAAGGCCGCATCGTAGTTGGGTTCTTGGGTGATCTCATTCACCAGCTCCGAGTACAGGACCTCGTCGTTGCCATCCAGCACGACGACCGCCCTGGCGGCCAGCCCGGCCAGCGGGCCCGAAGTCATATCCACACCGTAGTTCAGCTTGAACTCGGCGCCACGGAGCGTGGACAAGGTGACCACGCTGTCCAAGCCCTCTGCCCCACAGAACCGCGACTGCGCGAACGGCAAGTCCGCGGAGATGCACAGCACTACGGTGTTGTCCAGGCCGCTCGTCAGCTCATTGAACTGCCGTACGGAAGCAGCGCAGACACCGGTGTCGACGCTGGGAAATATGTTCAGGACCTTGCGCTTCCCGGCGTAACTAGTCAGACCGACGTCTGACAAGTCCTTAGCGACGAGCGTGAAGGGCTGGGCCTTGTCACCCGCCGACGGCAGGCGGCCAGCGACTGCGACTGGACTCCCCTGGAAGTAGACCGTCTCACTCACTCAGTTCCCCTAAAGGTAGGTCCCTATAAAACGCGTGATCATACTGTCGCACTCTGCCCTACCCCGCTCGGCTCCAAGTAAGCGGAGCTCGGCCCTTGATCAGCAGCGGAATAGTGTTGGGCGGAACACGGCCCCTTCGCCAGTCCCATGTGCGGACCATCGACTGCGTAGTGGGCGGGTGGGTACCGGGGCTCGGCTCCCTGTCCGGCCTGCCCGGCGCCGTGCTCCTGGGCGAGCCCCAGCCGGACGGCAGGCTGGAGTATGTGGGCAGTGTCGGCACCGGCTGGTCGACACGCGAACGGGCCGACCTCGCCCGGCTCCTGGCGGTGGCCACCGTCGACGACTGCCCCTTCACCACCGTCCCGCCCGTGCCCGGCGCACGGTGGGTCCTGCCCCGCCTGATCGGCGAGATCCGCTACGGCCACCCGCACCCGCGCCGGACTTCTGCGCCACCCCTCCTGGCACCGGCTGCGCCCCGACCTCGCCCTGCCGTGAAACAAGACGCGTCGGTAGGTGAGTGACTTCCGCTGCCCGCAGATAGCTCCCTGGTAGGGGCAAGGGTGTGGACGCCCATCGGTTCGACCCGGTGGGAGTGAGGTCCCTGCCCCCTTCAAATCGGCATACCTGCCAGGCGTCAACGAAGGAGGCGGCAGCGGTGCGTGGCTCTGCTCAGCAGCGTCAGCTCGGCCCATTGGAGTGGAGACGTTGCACAGGCACTCACTCAGAACGGCACTTGGACGGAGAAGCTGCTGGGGCGCCCTCGCCGGGCTGTGACCTCAGATGCCCTCTTCTTCATTTCGTCGTGATTTGAGTCGTAGATCAAGGACAGGGCATGATCCAAGAACTCGACCCCTTCCAAAACGTCACGGATGCGGAGAACGTCCTCGTGGCTACCCACGTTTCCGATCCACTTAACGGCCAGAAGCAGGTCAGCTGCGTCTGTGTGATCAGGCAACGCCTTGAAGTTCGCGATCCGTCTATCGAGGGTGAGTCTGACGGGCTTCCCCTTGGGGTTGAGTTGCACACGGAAGATCCCCCGGTCGTCCATGAGGGCCTCAACCGCCGCCCGGATCCTATTCGCAGCAGCGTTGGGGTCGATCCAAAGAATCTTGGCTGCGGCGTCCACTCGTTCCCCTACCTCTGAGGGGCAGAGGCTGCGGCTTTCAATCAGGGGCAGCGCCGGGAGGAACATGGTCGGAATCAAATACTGCTCGTACTGGTCGTGATTGTAATGACCGTTGTACCGACGTGCCAGACCGACAGACATCTCCCCGACGACACGAACGCGGTCGCAAGTCGCTCTCCTACACGTGAGCACGCAGTGGAAGCCCCCTTGGATCCACTCGGGCTCCCAAGCGTCGTGGGTATGCAAGGTACTGCTGGTAGCCGACTCCTCTGCCACGAAAGAGTCGGAGACCGGAAGCAGGGCCCCTCGCGTACACGTGGGACACGGGATATGAGGCCAGTCCTCAAGGTTCTCGGGGAAGCCCTCAGCTATTTCCCGCAGATCCTTAATCAAGAAGTTCGCCATGCCGCCTCATCTTGCCAGCGCCAACGGCCCAATGTGGAAGGTATTTCGAGTGGGCCGTCGGGCGCGGACTGCGTCCTGGCTACGGCCTGCGTTTGCCCTGCCGTGATGCAAAGCATCAGCGAACGCCGGAGCAGCCGCTGCCACCAAGTGGTCGCGCAAGGTAGCGCCTTGACGGGTCATCAGGGGGCGTCGCCCGACCAGTCCCACTGGTGTCGTGCCCCGGGGCGCGGGTCGTACAGGGCCCGGCCGCCGGGGCCGAACTGTCCGAGCTCGGTCATCAGCGCGGCACCGTCGCTGATCTCGTTCTCGGTCCAGTGGGTGATGTCGAGCAGCAGGCCGTCCAGCGGGCCGCCGACCAGTTCGGCGTAGGTGCGGCCGGGCTTGGGGCCGGGCCTGGGGTGGTCGTGGTCCTCGCCGTAGATCCGGCCGCGAAGGAGTTCCTCATCCCTGTCCATGTACCCCAGCCTTCCAGCCGCCACTGACAACCGGGCCCCGTCGCCCTACTCGCGCTACGGCGGTGCTCCCCCGTCCACGGTGTCCCAGCCCTCCAGGAAGGTCGTGAGGGTGCGGCGTTGGGCTTGCTCGCGGACGATCTGCCGGGCCAGGACGTCGCGGTCGACGTACGGGTCGACGGCGGCGAGCACCAGCCGCTGGAGCTCGTCCGGCTCCAGCGCTTCCACCTCCCACTGCACCGGGCGGCGCGGATCGAATCCGGCCGGGGGCTTGCCCAGGGTTGCTTGGGCCTGCCGACCCGGCCGGTGGCGGTACCGGTCAGGTGCGGCGTGAGAACCAGCGGCCGGCCTTCTTCTGCGGCGGCAAGATCTCCCCCTGCTCCTGTGGCTGTTCCTGCTTCTGACGCGGCTGCACGTGCTCCCAGGCGCTCTCTACGCTGGCGATGTACTCCTGGTCGCAGTCCTCGCACAGCGACGGGCGGGGCTCCTGGACGGATGTGCCCCAGCCGACGCACTCGGTCGCCTTCCACCGTTCGTCGGTGAAGGCAGTCCTGCACTCGGTGCAGACGGGACGGCGGACTGAACGCCGGAAGTTCCGCCAATCTTCCCCGTCACGCGCCGGTTCCTGGTGGTGTTCCTGCGTGCCAGCAACGCGGCTTCCACCAGTGCCCAGGGCCTGCTGCTTGCAGGCGTCGCACAGTTGAGGGTGGGATTCTCCCGGGGTGTCCCACCGCGCTGACTCCACCGCCTTCCAGCGGTGGTCGGTGAACTTCTCCCCGCAGCCGGCGCAGACGGGACGGCGGGCCTCCCGCTGGGCTGCCTCCTTCGCCTCCCGCGCGGCCTTCGCCTGCGCCTCGCGCTCCCTCTGTGCCCTGTACTGCGCCGCGCGAGCCTCTCGCTCTTCCGACTCGCGGGCTTCGGCAGCATCACGGCGCGGGTTGCCGATCGCCTCCAGGAGCGGTTGCGGGTGGCTGCGGCCGAAGCGGTGGAACACGGCACCGGCCGGTCCGTGCGCGCGGAGGTTCCGCAGGCCAACCGCGATGATCGGGATCTTCCTGTCGTAGAGGTGGTAGTCGCCCTGCTGCCACTCCCCCTGCCACAGGTGGCGGGTGAGTTCTTGCAGGCGCGGCTTCGTGCGGTTGGGGTTGCGCTCGCCGATGTGGTTGAACACCAGCAGCACGGGCGGGTGCGGCTCTTCGCCGTACCGGTCCTCGGGGACCGTCCAGCGGGTGCGCCACATCGGGCGTTCCTTGCCGTCGGTGTCCTTCGTCTTCCGCTTGACGAACCGGGCGTACTTCTCCAGCTTGGCGGCGAGTTCCTCGGCAGTCTCGTGGCAGTTGTCGACCTCGATGAACAGTAGCGGCACCCCATCCTGCGGGGCGGTGAGCACGATGTCGGCCTGGGCGCCGCCCTTGCCGGGGGCGTTCCAGGTGCCGGTGGCGGGCAGCGGGACCTCGGTCCAGTACGAGGCGATCGTGCCGATGCCGTCGGATGCGTCGACGACCGCCTGGGCGGCCGCCTGTATGTCGGCGGATTCGCGGGCGAGCTTGGCCATGTCCGGTTTCGGGCGCAGCATCGCGATCACGGTCTCGTTGACGGCCAGGGGGTGGGAGGCGCCGCTGGCGCCCGCGCCACGGGCGGTGGAGCCCATCTCCGATTCCGGGCGGCGCAGTTCGTAGGAGGCGGCCTTGAGGCCCTTGGGGGTGAGGTTCCGCAGGACGTCGCTGGTCTCGGTGGTGCCGCCGTTCTCGGACAGGCCGTGCTTGCGCATGTCGGCGAGCGCACCAGTGTGCGTGGCGGTGCGGGCCTGCTTCTGCTTCGCCGGGGTCGCCTTGTCTGCGTGCCGGAAGGTCAGGTGCGGCGCGCTGATCCGCTGGATCTGATCAGTGGTAGCGACCTTCAGCGCTCCGAGCACGCGCAGCACGTCGCCGCGGGAACTGTTCGTCGAACCCGCTGGATTGGTCTTCCGGTTGCCCGCCATCAGCTCTGCTCCCTCGTTGTGTACGACCGGCCGCCGGCTGTCTGCCGACCGCGATCGGTTGGGGAGGGCGTCCGGGCCCCCCGGAACCCGATGATCTTCTCTACTCCGGACAACAAGAGGAGAGAAGAGGGTTGTGACGGTTCGGATTTCGCGCAAATTCGTGGGCTGACCAGGGAGTTTGCCGTGCTCTTGGGTGCCGGGCACCAAAGGGGGTTCCCAAGGGGCCTCCCAAGTGGTGCCCGCAGGAGGCTGCTTCGGCTTGCCCACCACGAGCGGCTCGTCCGCCCTGATGGGTTCGCGGACGGCCTGCGCCTGGTCCGTGAGTAGGTGATCTCCATCGTTCCTCTCCCTCGCTGCCCCGGTATGGGGTTGATCCGAGGGAGCAGCGTGCAGGGACCCCCCTTGCCCGCGGTCTAACGGCGGCCGACAGCGCAGGTGGTCAAGGGGGTAGCAGCCGGGTTCGCCCTCAGAGGCGACACCTGGTCAAGGGGGCCAGGTTTGGGCCTTTCAGAACGGTTCGCCCCACCTTGGTTTCAGAAGCTCGTTTCCCTGCGCCTCTTGCACGGCGGCCGGGTCCGAGCCGGGTGGCAGGGCGTGCAAGGTGCGCTCGATGTGGCCGAACAGGTCGCCCTCGCAGTAGTCGGTTACGCGATCGAACGGGCTTCGGGCAGCTGCGGTGAGTTCCGTGGCAGCCCGGCCGAGCAGGCCGGGGCCGACAGGGGTTCCGTCGAGGCTGGCGAGGCGAATGAGGGCGGTGGCCGCGGCCCATCGCATCAGCGGATCTGTCGCATCCAGGTACGGGGCGATGTCCTCGGCCGTGGAGGAAGGTCCGACGATGCCGGCGGCGAGCAGTGCGGTGGCTGCGGTGACCGGGTCCTTCTCATGTGCGGCAAGGGCAAGGAGGCGAGGCAGGGTGGTAGTGGAGAGTTCTGGAAACCAGGCCAGGAGGTAGGCGATCCGGGTCCGCAGTCGTGCGTCATCGTCGTCGAGTAGGGCGAGAAGGAAGGGGAGTTCGGCGAGGACTGCGTCGTATGACTGGAGTGCCGACCACCGGGCGTCGGGCGAGTTACCGGCGGCCACCCAGTCCCGTATCTCCTGCAGCTGTGCGCGCTGATCGGCATCCGGTGCGGCGGCCAGCTGCTCCTCGTACCACGGCAGGAGTTCCTCCGGTCCGACCTCCGCCGCGGCCGCACGCCATCCGGCCACGTTGATGCCGGTGGTCACGTCGTACTCGTCGTGCCAGTCCACGGCCAGGCGGGTGAGCAGCCACATCGTGTCCTCGCGGGCGGCGGCAGGGCCTGCGAGGGCGATCCTCGCGAGGAACGGCACGGCGGCCGGAGAGGCCGAATAGCGGCTGCCCTGATGAAAGATGCTGCTGAACAGGCTGCTGAACGCTTGCTTGCGCGCCTCGTCGTCGCTCCCGCACAGGGTGCGTATATGCCCTGGAACGTCATACGCCGACTCGTAGGCGTGGGACAGGCTGGCCCAGTCCACATCGTCCAGCCCCGCCAGCAGCTTCTCGTACTCGTTGACCATCGAAGAAGGATCGCAGGAGGCACTGACACAGCCTCCGCGCGGCACAGCAACAGCTGGTCCTGCCCGCGGCACCAGTCCGCAACCTGCTGCAGGTGAGGAATCGCGGCGAGCAGGTCTGAGGAACTCCATGCACCTGGAGAGGGCCGCCCTCGCCACGTAACCCCGGTGTGCATCGCGGTCCATCCGGTGCGCATTGAGCGGGGTTGGTGCAGCCCGTTTCCCCTTGACACGGTCCCTGGACTCTGTTGGCCAATTCCGCTGAGTGGGTGTTGAGACTTTTTCCCTCGTGTCTTGGCAGTACTTCGGGGCCATCTTCTTCTTCGTTGCGAAATGACCTTGGGGGTAGCGCGAGGGGGTGCGAATCAGGTGCTGGCGGCTGGTGGCCTATGGGGCTCCCGGTGATGCGGGCGGGGTCAGCAGGTGTTCAGCGAGGGCACGTCGGGCCTAGAGCACCGCGACGGTGGCGGTCTTTGTGTCGAACTGCGAGTACGCCGCCTGGCCCACCCCGGGCAACCGTGCGAGGAACACGTTTGTCCCGCCGATCGAGGCGCGCGCCTCCGCCTTCCCCTTATGCCAGTTCTCCGGGGCGGAGGAGCCTTGCTGGCCGCTGTGCACTCGGAAGCCGATGATGTGCTTCTTGCCGTCGCAGACCGTCTTCGTCCCGCTGTCGGCGGCACGGCTGATCCCGTCCTGCGTGACGGTCAGGCTGAGGGCAGTATCGGGGAAGGTCTGCGCGAAGGCACCAAGGTCGCACGAGTAGGTGACAGGGACCAGGATGGTGGCCCTCGATTCCCTGTACGCATCACCAATCTCGTGGATGGTCGCGATCCTCCCGTCATCGGCCACGGCGGCAGGGGCCGCTGACAGCAACACCGGGAGGCTCAGGGCGGCGGCGGCCAAGGTGCGGCAGCGGCGCGAGGTCTTCGTACGGAGCATGTGGAGTCCCTGGGGGTTGTGCCCGGCGGGTGCCGGGACGCTCCGGCCACTTAACAATCGCCGCCCCGGCATTGTCCGACCGGCACGACCGCACACGGTCAAGCAGGCCCTCCTTCACCCGGCCAGGGGAAGGACCGACTCGCTCAGCGCTGAATGGTCAAACCCCGGGTCCTCAAGCTCCAGGCCAAGTGCGTACTTCCAGTCGATACGTGCCCTGACAGCCAGGGCAGCCTGACGATCGGAAAGCCCCTCGGCGAACTGCAGGGTCGACACCATCGCGAGAACCGCCGGCGACAGGGCAGGCCGTCCCCGCTGGGGAAACAGGTCAGCGAAGTCCTCGTCACGGAACAACTCGCCCAGCGCATCCCGCACCCTCATTGCCGGGCTGCCCTGAGGCAAGGCAGCTTCGGCGACCCTTCGTGTCATCTCCGGAACCCAACCTGTCCCGCCCGTACGCAGCGACACTGACGCCTCCCCGACGCTGTCCGCTCCCGGCACCGACACCGGCTAATTTGGTCAACGACGCCGGACCGCGAGGGACCACATCGAAATTAGACAACACGGTCCACCACGCCAGAGCAGCCGGTACGCGTGTGCAGAACGGCGTCGTCCGGGGTGAAGGCAGGCGAGCCAGCTCGAAGACGTTGGGTGCTGCTCCCCGGGAGTTGGTCGCTGAGCCAGCGGAGTGAGTTTGCGGCCGGGAAGGTGGGGTCTGGCTCGCCGACTTGAGGCCATGTGGTGGGTTTATCCCGTTATCCGAGATGCGGCCCAGAGAAACGCAGGAACGCATGCCCCTGGTGCCGCAGCCACCTACGAAGGGGAACGTCATGAGACTGAAGGTGCCCGTTCTCGCCCTCACCGCCGCACTGTCCGTCATGTGTACGACTGCCACCGCTGCCACCGAGCCCAGCAATGACGCCAACGTTCCGTCACTGCTCAGGGCCATCGGCAAGAGCAACCAGTGCCTCGACAGCAGCAGCGTGGGCAATGTCTACACCCGCAACTGCACCCGTCATCTGAACAACCCGCACATGAAGTGGCGTGTGATCTCGGTGAAAACCGGCGGGACGCTCTCCACTCCGTACACTCACGCATCGAACAAGTGGGTCCAGGTCCAGAACGTGGCCACGAAGCGGTGCCTGGCCGACACCGGCTACAAGATCGTCACGCAGAAGTGCAACGCCAACAGCGACCAGCAGCGGTTCAACTTCCTGCGCTCCAAGGACCAGGGGCCCGCTAGCTTCGACGTGTCGTCCATGGTGTTCGGGTCCCTCGCCTACGACCAGGACAGTGACAAGGTCACCAACGGCAAAGAAGTAGGCAACTCGTACTGGCAGGTCCTTGAAAGGGGAACCGGCAAGGTGCTCGACAACCTGGACGGCAACCCGACCTGACGGCCCGGTCTGACCCTTCACCCTGCCGTTGACAACACCTCCCCCGCTGCCCTCGGGTCAGCTCAGGGCGGCGGGGGCAATGCGGATGCTCTGCTCGATCGGACGAATGCGCACCCGTGGGAATGCGCATTCGTCTGGCGCGGGCACTGAGCGTGCCGTTGTAACCTGCCCGATCTGTACTGCTCCACCCTCGTCAAGTAGGCCAACCCCACGCGCAGAAGCAACCCTGCAAGACCCGCATGCCCCACACCACGAATCCCTGGGCCAGGCAGGCCAGCGGAATTGGCCAACAGAGTCACGGGCCCTGGTCAAGGGGAAACGCGGCAACGCGCACCGGGTGGATGCGCAACATCGTCCCCCTGATGTCGCACACTCCCCCACGATGTTCTCCACCCCCGGCCGGTGGGCTCCACTCGCTGAAGTGGATGCCGAACATCGCGGTGCGCACCGCGACATCGGATGCTCAGTGACCGGCTTCCCGGCCATGGTGCATTCCGGGTCCCTGCGGGCGGTGCGCCTGCTGGTCGTCCTGTAGCACCGGAGGCACTCCGTCGGCATGGCCCCCTGCGGTGTGGGAGTCCGTGCGGGCGCGGGAGTCGTCGGCCGCCTTGCTGAACACGTCCTGGAGGTGGCGCAGCCGTTCGTCGGTGAGGTCGAGGGCTTCCACGTCGGTGCGGGACTTCCTCAAGGCCCGCAGTGCCGTCAGGTCGATCACCTCCTGGCCCTGTTCGTCGTCGTCGTGGTCGTGGTCGGCGACCGCCGGTGCGAGCAGCTGCTCGGGCATCGCCGCCTGCTGGTGCCGGGCGACGTCGTACGCCCGGCCCCGCACAGCAACGCTGGTCGCGGTGCGCAGCTTCTCCCGCACCACCGCACCGGCAAGGACGGACCGCTCGTACTGCAACGGGATGCGGGGAATCTCCCACTCCCCCGCATCCTGACCCGGGGGCCGGGGCGCAATCGGCTCGCCGGGATCAGCCCGGGGGTACCGGTCCGGGTCGGGCCCGGGGGTGGGTGGGCGGCGGCGGGCAGGGAGGTCGGACAGCGCCCACCGGGCGGTGTAGAGGCGGGCACCGGCCTCCAGGCCGCGTATGGTCGTCGGCTCGCTGATGTCCAGACAGTGCGCGGAGATGGCGGCGGCCACGATCTGGTCGTCCAGGCCGCGCTCGCGGCGGCGGCCGCGCAGGACGAGAGCGAGGTGGCGTCGGGCTTCGGCGAGCAGGTGCCGGCGGTGGAAACGGCCGCCGTCGTTCATCACGAACACCGTCGCGGCGACGTCAACGGCCGCCAGGGCGACGTCGACCACGGCGGCGACCCGGGCCCGGATCACCGCGGCTGCGGCGCGGGCGTACTCGAGTAGGGAGGTGATGACGTCGGCGGCGACACCGGAGGTGAGGATCGCGCTCGCCTTCCACCAGACGCGCAACTGCGCGAGCGGCCGGGTCTGCTGCTTGGCCGGGCGGGTCTTGCGTGCGGCGATGGCGTTCAGCTTGGCGCGGGCTCGCTCGGAGACCACGGGCCGGAACTTCTGCTCGCCATCGTCGTCGACGGCGGTGACGTACTCGTGCTCCAGGTCCTCCCGGCAGGCGGCGATCTGATCGCTGCGCTTGGCGGTCCAGCGGATCAGCTCGTGCGGCACCCCGGCGATCTCCATCACGGGTCGGCGCCCCGGAGTGACGGTGCGCGGCTCGGTGGCCAGCCCGAGCGACTCGCAGACCTCTGCCGCCACGAGCTCGTTGTAGAGAGCGGAGGCGGCCACGGTGTTCTCGTGCAGGGCCAGGGAGTGAACCGACCCCCACCGCCCGTCCAGGCGCTGCCCCTTCACCGACAGCAGCAGATGATCGTGGAGCAGCGGCCTGCCGGAGCGGGCCTCGTAGTGGCGGAAGCGGGCGGCAACCAGTCCGCCGGGCGGCCGCACCCGGTAGATGCCGTCCTTGCCGTACCGGATCACCGCGACCTCGTCCTCGATCCACTCCACCACCCGCACGATCGCCCGCTCATGCGCGGCCTCGATCACCCGCCGGGTCTCCTCATCCCCCAACGCCCAAAGGAGGTAGATCGTCGGCTGCGGCCGGAAGACGAAGTCGACACCGGTCACCATCACCCGGCGTCCGAGGGCGCCCGCCTTGAACGCCTGCGTCGGGGAGTCGCCCTGGGCGAGCCGGTCGGCCTCAATGCGGTCCGCGTACGGGTGACGGCCCCGCTCGCCGAACAGGTTTCGCAGCTGCGCCTCAGTGACCTCCTCGCCTTCCGCCAGTCCGAGCGCGGCCAGGCCGCGACCCATCCACCGTCCCGCCGGGACACCGGCTTGCTCCTGAGCGGCGCGCGCGCCAGGCGGCGGCCGTCACCGACCACGGTCTGGCGCAGGTAGTAGCGGTACATCTGACCGGCCCGAATGACCTTGATATCCACCGTCATACAGACCACGTCACACGGCCCTGAACTGCGAGAAAAGGCCGACCAGCAGTACGTCCCGCAGGGCGGGAGCAACGGCCGAACTTTCTTCTCACGTGCCCGCCAGGCGGGAAGCAAGCGGCCCTGCGCCGAAGGCAAATGTCATCGCTCTCCGGCGGCCCTCACATCACAACCCGGACGACACCAACACGCACCACTGAACACCACCGCGTACCTACCAAGGAACGCCCACCACCAACGAGCACCACCTACCTCAGCCCCTGGCAACCGCCGGGGGCTTCGTCGTGCTGCCCGGAGGAACCTGTGCCCACCTTCGAGACCCTCCCCCGCTTCACCGCCGACCTCCAGCACCTCTCCCCCGCCCAGCGCCGGCGCTTCCGCCGCGTCGTCCTGGACGCCTTCGTGCCCGACCTGCGCCACGACCGTCCGTTCCGCCCCGGGTTACGGATCAAGGGTGTCCGCCGCGCTCCGGGCGTCTACGAGCTCACCTGGGCACCGGACGGACGCGCAACGTGGTCGTACGGCCGGGAAGTCGTCGCCGGGGTGCGGCACATCGTGTGGCACCGGATCGGGACCCACAGCATCCTGGACCGGCCCCTGGCCGAAGGCCATCTTGTGGGCGCGGGAGGCCGGTTGGTCGGCTGACGTCCTGAGTATGGGGCGGAGAAAGCGAGGGCGACAGCTTCCCGGTATGGGGGTACTGCGGTCTGTCAGGCCATGCCTGTCACGGGTGGATACCGAAGTTTCGTATTCGCAGAGCGTGTTCACGCTGGTGAGGGCATCCTCGCGGTACTGAGCAGGGCGGGATGCGGAACAGGGGGATTCGTGGGACTGCGAGATGGCCGGACGGCGGGCCGGGGTCGATGGCGGTGGGTACTGACCTTCTTCGCGAAGGAGAGCGATCGGTGAACGACACGTACGCGTTCATCGAGGCGGAGAAGACCACCCACGGCGTCGCTTTCCTGTGCCGGCTGCGGAAGGTGGCCCGCTCCTCCTTCTACGCCTGGCTCGCCGCGGCCAGGACGCGCTCGGCCCGCAAGGCAGCCGACGAGGCCCTGGCCCACGAGATCACCGTCATTCATGTCGCCTCCCGCCACACCTACGGGGTCCCGCGCATCCATGCCGAACTGCGGTGCCTGGGGCGACGCGTGAACCGCAAGCGCGTCGCCCGCCTGATGCGCGAGCACGGCATCCAGGGAGCCCACCGCCGCAGGCGACGGTCGCTGACCCGGCCGGACAAGAAGGCGAAGCCGGCCCCCGATCTGATCGGCCGCGACTTCCACGCCAAGATTCCCGGCACGAAGCTGGTCGGCGACATCACCGCCCTGCCCACCGGCGAGGGCTTCCTCTATCTCGCCTGCTGGCTGGACCTGGCCACCCGTGAGGTCGTCGGCTACTCGATGGCCGAGCACCACCGCGCCGGCCTCGTTGTCGACGCGCTGGAGATGGCCGCCGGACGCAGCCGTCTCCAACCCGGCTGCATAGTGCATTCGGACCGCGGCAGCGAATACACCAGCAGCCAATTCCGAGATGCAATAAGCAAGTTGGGCCTCGGGCAGAGCTGCGGACGCACCGGATCCTGCTTCGACAACGCCGCCGCGGAGAGCTTCTGGGCCTTGCTCAAAGAAGAGATCGGCACCCGCTTCTGGCCCGACCGGGCCACAGCCCGCGCCGAGGTCTTCGACTTCATCGAGAGACCCTGTTGCTCAATTCGAGGGAGTTTACGTCGATCACTCGGTCGGAGGCGGGCGGAGAGACGGATCCTGCTGGTCAGGGGTGCATGAAGGGGTCGCCCCGCGGCAGGGGGTGGCGACTGTGTCGATGGGGTCGGTTTCTGGCTGTGTTCCGGATGGGACGAGTGCGGTCGCGCATGCCGCGTTCCCGAAAGGGTGTCTTGCGATGCGGATCCGCGACCAACTCGGTTCAGTGTTCTCGAATGAGGAGTTCCGCGAGGCGTTCGGGGACCGCGGCCGTCCTGGCATCTCGCCCGGGCAGCTCGCCCTGGTAAGCGTGCTGCAATTCGTTGAGAATCTGACGGACCGACAGGCAGCGCACGCGGTGCGGGCCAGGATCGACGTGAAGTACCTGCTGGGACTGGAGCTCACCGATTCCGGCTTCGACTTCACGGTGCTGACCGGGTTCCGCCAACGACTGCTCGACCACGGCCTGGAGGAGCGGGTGCTGGACCTGCTGCTGGAGCGCCTGGCCGGTCAGGGACTGGTCAGCGCCGGAGGGCGGCAGCGCACCGACTCCACTCACGCCTTGGCAGCTGTCCGGCGCCTAAACCGATTGGAGTTCGTCGGCGAAACCCTTCGGGCCTGCCTGGAAGCACTGTCCGCGGCCAGTGCGCAGTGGCTCGTGAGCTGGATGGACCCGGCATGGCAGGAGCGTTACGGTGCCAGGACCGATGCCTACCGGCTGCCCTCCGAACGGTCCGAACGCGACCGGCTGGCCCAGCAGATTGCTGCCGACGGCTACCGTTTGCTCGCAGCCGTACGCACTTCCACGGCACCGACATGGCTGCGCGAGATCCCCGCAGTGACCGTGCTACGGACGGTCTGGATCCAGCAGTTCACACGCACCGTCACCGACGGAGTGCAGGAGGTGGGCTGGCGCGGCAAGGATGATCTTCCACCGGGCAGAGCGCTGATCGCCTCGCCGTACGATCCCGAGGCCCGCTATTCACACAAGCGCGGCTCGGCCTGGACCGGCTACAAGGTCCACTTGAGCGAGGACTGCACCGGCTCCGGGCAGCCGCATCTGATCACCCACGTGGTGACCACCGATGCCACCGCGAACGATGCCACCGTGGTCGACGCGGTGCACGATGCCCTCACCGCCAAGAGCCTCAAGCCCGCCGAACACCTCCTGGACTCGGGATACTCCTCCGCCGAACTCCTGTTGACCGCTCCCGTCGAACGCGAAATCTCCGTGGTCGCACCGGTCCGGCCGAACAGCACACCGCAACAGGTCAAGTCCGTCGGGTTCGGCAAGTCCGCTTTCGTCATCAACTGGCAGGAAAAGAAGGCCACGTGTCCATCGGGGCAGACCAGCCGCTACTGGACAGTCGGCTTCGACAACAACGGCCGCGACGCGATCAGAATCCGCTTCGCGGCCACAACCTGCTCCCCCTGCCCCGTCCGTGACCAGTGCACCCGCTCCACCCAGTACGGCCGGCAGCTCACCGTCCGGCCTCAAGAGCAGGACGCCCTGCTCGAACGCGTCCGCGCCGAGCAGACCACCAAGGCGTGGAAGGAACGCTACGCCGCCAGGGCCGGTATCGAGGGAACCATCCACCAAGCCGTCGCTGTCGGCGGCCTGCGCCGTACCCGCTATCGCGGCATGGCCAAGACGCACCTCGGCCATGTTCTGACAGCCGCTGCAGTCAACTTGATCCGGCTCGACGCCTGGTGGAACGGCACTCCGCTCGCCCAGACCAGAAGTTCCCGGCTCGCGGCCCTCGCACTCACTGCATGAACCAATTGGACAACAGGGTCATCGAGACCTTCTACAACCGCCGCCGCCTGCGCAAGCACAAGACCTTCGGCTACCTCACACCAGCCGAAACCAGGCAGCGGCACCACCACGACCTCGCGGCATAGAAAACGAGTGTCCAAGATCACGGGGAAGCTTCACCGCGCGGAAAACCCGGATGTCCGACGGGTCGTCCGCCCTCGCTGTGACAGGGCCCGGCAACCCGTCACGGTTCGTGTCCCACCGTCCCGCCGTCACGGCGGACCGGGGCCGGACCGGACCGCGGACCGGAGTGGGGACCGGACCGGGTGGGGGTGGGGACCGGGTGGGGGTGGGGACCGCGCTCGGTGAGCGTCCCCAGCGCCCGAGGGGGTTCACCGACGAATCCACACCAACCTGGCGAGGAGCCTGAAGCGCCATCACATGCCCACCCGGGAACCAGCCGAAGGATGCTCGCTGGCACCGATTCTCGGTGTCGTTGTAGGAAGCGCTGCGGGATACTCGCCCTGTGGAATGGCGCGAGCAGGCACAAGCGGCAGAAAAGATCAGTGATTGGGATGCAGCTATCGCACTGGTGAGCGCTCGTGCCGAGTGCTACTCCACCGATTTCCTCGCGCATGACAATCATCTGTGGCACATGGATCTGCTCGTTCATGCGCATCGATTCGAGCAGCTCACCGAACTCGCACTCACAGACGTCCACGCGCGTCGGCGACTCAACAGATCGCTTCACGAGCGGGGGTTGGACGCAGCGCTGCGCCACCGCGCTGAGGCTGGCGACAGTAGTGCCCTGTATCACCTCGTGAAGCTGCTGTGCGGAAGAGACCAGCTTCAGGAAGCCCACGAAGCGGTTGAGTGTCTAGATCCGGAGAACGAGTGCGCGCACCAACTTGTGGCCGACCTCCGGACGGCCTCGGGCGGCACTCGGTAGCTCTCAGCCGCGGAATGCCGTACGTCCCTATAACGATGCCACTTCCGGGCGAAGTATCAGCAGAAAACACCCTCTTACGCCGCTGAAGACGTTGTGGATGCTGCCTAGCGAAAGCCCCTGGGGGATTTCCCTCTCCTGGAAGGTCTCCTGGTCGGGGGTGAGCGGGCGGCCTGTGTTAGGTCGCGTATCGGGTCGTGATCAATCTGTGGGATGTGCCTTCGTGGCACGGCTCGGTCCGATAGACCGGCTGACGTGACGCGAATACAACTGACCGACGTGGAGTGGGAGTTCATTGAGCCGTACCTGCCGATCGGCGAGTACGGCCCGTACCCCGAGCGGCTGCGGCAGCAGTTCGAGGGAGTGATCTGGCGGTTCAAGACGGGCGGGCAGTGGCGGGAGATGCCGACGGAGTTCGGCGCCTGGTCGACTGTCCACAATCGCTTCCGGCAGTGGCGCGACGCCGGGGTCTTCGAGGCCCTGCTGGAGGGCCTGATCGCGGAGGCCGCGAAGCGCGGTGAGGGGGACCTGTCCCTGGTGAGCATCGACTCCACCACCGTCCGGGCCCACCATGACGCGGCCGGGATGCACCTCGACGAGGATGTCGTCACCGCACTGGAGAAGGCCGCCGCAGAGGAGGAGAAGGCCAGGTCAAAGGGGGTGGCCTCGAAGGACAAAGCGGGCAGGAGGCCGAAAGGGATCCCGCGCGGGAAGAACGAAGACGCATCCGGCGTCGGCGCAGACTCCGGCTGAAGGCCGCCCTCCTCGGACGCTCCAGAGGCGGGCAGACCAGCAAGATCCACCTCGCTGCCGATCGCAAGTGCCGCCCACTGGCGTTCATCCTGACCGCGGGCCAGGCGGCGGACAGCCCGCAGTTCATCCCCGTCCTGAACAAGGTGCGGGTGCGCGGGCCCGTCGGCCGTCCCCGCACCCGGCCGGACGCGGTCGCCGGGGACAAGGCGTATTCGTCCCGCGGCAACCGTGCCCACCTGCGCAAACGCCGCATCAAGGCGGTCATTCCGGAGAAGAAGGACCAGGCCGCCAACCGGAAGAAGAAGGGCTCCGGAGGCGGCCGACCCGTCGGCCACGACGCCGACCTCTACAAGGAGCGGAACACCGTCGAGCGCGCGATCAACAGACTGAAGGCGTGGCGAGGCATCGCCACCCGCTACGACAAGACTCCCGAGAGCTACCTCGCCGGCCTCCACCTTCGCGCCTCGATGATCTGGATCAAGGACCTCACACGAACCACCCCTTGATCACAACCAAATACGCTCCCTAGGGCGGGGCTGGCGCCGCCGCAGCGCGATGGCCGCGTCGGAGATTTGCCGGAAGGACGGGCTGTCTGCAGCGATCCGCAGGCGCCTGAGCTCTGCGGCGAACTCGTCCCTGGCCTGGGCGAAGGAGTCGTTCTCCGGGTCCAGGTCGGCGGCCTTCTTCCGTCCGCCGCCGGGCCGACGGACCCGCCCCAAAGGCTCTTCTCCCGCCTCCAACTCGTCCACACCCTTGCGAACTGTCGCCTCGCTGGCCCCGGCTGCCCGGGCGACAGCCCGGATCCCGCCGTGCCCCAGCACCCATGCCTCGGCTCCCATCAGCAGACGCTACTGCCGCTCGCCCAGGTGCGGGAACAACACCCCGCACTTCGCGGCCAGTTGATCTCGGATCTCCTGCGGTATGCCCATATCACGTCAACGAGCCGCACCACCGGAAGCAACACTTTGATTCTCTGCGAGCCCTAAGCGCTTGCTCAGCCTGTGTCAGTCGAATTGACTCATCGGTCATCCGGCCTGTCCAAAGTCCGAGTCTGTGATCCAGCGCCCTTCGGCGGAGTCGTGCACGTACGCCGGCCTCCCTCTGGTCCCGCTCGTGCGAAACGGCTTCCCGCTGTCCGTGATCCGCACCGTCCCCGTACGGCCCCCGGCACTCCACTCCAGCTCCAGGTACCAGCGGCAGTCGCAGCCCGCCGTCCGCGCGGAGACCAGCAGCTCCTCGGGGTCGGAGGAGGTGACCTTGTACGGGAAGGAGACGGCGGGGATCTTCCGGACCTTTGCGCCGGAGGCGTCAAGGCCGTCGACGGGCCTCGCGAGCGGGCGCGGCCGGTCGAGGTCCACGGCGAAGTGGCGCGGGGTGACGGCGCCGCCACAGCCGTTGTCCATCCGGTACGCGTTCCACGGCAGCGGCGCGGCGCGGTCGACCACGCGCACGTGCAGGGCATGGAGGACGACGGCGTCGGACGGCGACCGGCCCTGGACCGTGATCCGCACCAGCGCCTCCCCGCCGTGCACGGCACCGTGCGTCCCGGCCCACGCCCCGGAGTCGGCCGCGACCGGCGGCAGGGCGACCGCGCGGGGGGCCCGGTCCACGAGGTAGGTGTGCCCGCAGCCGCCCTCCCAGAGCTGGGAATCGATGCTCCAGGTGAAGGGGAGGGGGGCCGCGGTCCGCCCCGGAGCGGTGGAAGCGGGAGCGGGGGCGGAGGCCGTACGGGTGGGGTGGCCGACCAGGGCGGCGGCGAGGGCGAGCACGACGAGGGCGACGGCGGCAGCGACGAGGGGAACGGGGGCGCCACGACGGGGGCGGGCGCGGGGCGCCTCCGGCTTGGACGGATCCGCGGCGGACGGGTCCGGCGCGGTCGGGTCCGGGGCGGGGCCGGGGCCCGGCTCCGGCGCGGACGGTTCCGGGTTCGATTCCGGCGCGGCCGACACGGCCGGCACAGGCGTGGGCGCGGGCGCGGGCGCGGGCGCGGGCGAGGCCACTCGGCGGCGGGCGCGGTCGGCCTCCGTCCAGGCCGCTTCCAGGGCCCGCCGTTCCTCCTCGTCCGCCCCGCACAGCAGGGCGAGGCGGTCGACCACGGCGAACTCCTCCGGGACGGTCGCGCCCGAGCAGTAGCGGTGGAGGGTGGACGCGCTGACGCTCAGCCGCCGGCCCAGCGCCTCGTAACTCCTCCCGTCCCGCGCCTTCAGCGCGCGCACGAGCCTCGCGAACTCCTCGACGGCGGCGTCCTTCGGCATTCCATCCCCCTCGACCTTGCGTCCCATCCTTCACGTCCTTGCACGTCAGCGGGGGTGGAATGGTTCCGGGACGGCTGGTGGGCGCGTGATCGTTGCAGTCGGCGGGCGCCGGCCCCACGCTGGTTGAGCACTGACCGAACGAACGACCCGACGGGGGATCCACCACCATGAACACGCTCCGCACCGCACTTGCCACCGCAGCCGCTGCCGCACTGGGCCTCGCGGCCCTCGCCACAGCCCCGGCGCAGGCCGCTGCCCAGCCCGCCTTCCTCGCCGCCTCCCAGATGCCGCCGTCGTCGACGCCGTGGACCGCCACCCAGGTCTTCACCGGCGTCCCGGAGAACGGCGGCGTCCTCTGCGCCCCGTACAAGATCCCGGCGCAGAACACCCGTTACCGCGAGTTCAGCACCGAGCTCGACACCAACGGCGTCCAGGTCACCACCGTCGCCCGTACCGAGGCCGATGCCGTGAAGCTGGTCGACACCCTCCGCGGGGCCCTCGCCGGCTGCGGCCCCCTGCTGGAGCAGCAGAACCCGGGCCTGCAGGCCGTCAGCGCCTCCCACGGCAAGCTCGCCGTCGAGGAGGGCGCCTGGGTCTACAGCCTGGACACCGCCGACCCGCAGATCGGCATCTCCGACATTCACCTGTTCTCCGTCGGCCGCGACGGCCGCACCGTCACCCTCGTCCGCTGGGGCCAGATGGGCGACCTCAAGGACGCCCCGCTGACCGCCTTCCGCACCACGACGAAGACCGCCGTCAACAAGCTCCACTGATCCGGGGCTCCCCCGAGGGCTGACCACAGCTCGGCAGCGGCGCGGCCGGAACCCGGGCGCGCCGCTGCCGTGCCCACCTGCTCCGCCGGCGGCGACCATTTCCTGGCCTTCACCAGCATCGCCCGCACCCTCATCTGCTACCGCAGACTCATTCCGAGTACGACATAAGCGACCACATCTGATGGCCACCCCGATCCGCACCGTTCTCGGCACGAACGGCGACCCGCTCGCCGAGGCCATCGAGCTCACCAAACGGCTCAAACTCCCGCACATCCGCCGCTCGTTGACCGACATCATCCCCACCGCGAAAGCCCAACGCTGGGATCCGGCCGAGGTCGTCCGCGTCCTTCTTTCGGAGGAGGCCGCCGACCGCGACCGGGCCAACCTGCACACCCGCCGCAAGCGGGCCGAGTTCCCCACGGGCAAGACCTTCGGCGACTGGCACGAGTCCACGTCCTCCATACCTGGGGCCACCCAGGACGCCCTGAAGAGCCTGGAATGGGTCGGCCGACGGGAGAGTCTTTGTATTTGTGGACCGTCAGGGACGGGAAAGTCGCACTTCACCGAGGCTCTCGGACAGACCGCGGTCGAGGCCGGCCTGGCCGTCGCCTGGTTCACCATCGAGGACTTGGGGATGCTGGTCCGCCGGCACCGCGCGGACGACTCCATCGCCCGGGCCCTTGCGAAGATCGTCCGCTCGGACCTGATCATCGTCGACGACATTGGCCTGCTGCCTGTCTCCGAGGACGCCGCCGAGGGCTTCTACCGCCTGGCCGACGCCGCCTACGAACGGCGCTCGATCGCCGTCTCCAGCAACCTCCATCCCTCCGGATTCGACGAGATCATGCCCACGACCCTGGCCACCGCGACCGTCGACCGACTCCTTCATCACGCCCACGTCACCGTCACTCAGGGTGATTCGTTCAGGTTCACCGAGGCCACCACCGGAAAGGGAGTGAAGCCCTCCGGCTGATCCACACCAACCTATGGCGGGGAAATCTCGTGACCGCCAGCGGGAACCCAAGACCCGCCGCCAGTGCGGAGAACACTTGGCCGCCCACGGGGAACTACGAGGCCGTTGATAGAGCACCGAGGTGGCGTCCGCGTGTCTGTCGCCTTCTGGAGGGTGAAATTCCGCCTTGAGGCGCTTGGTCGGCGTGGCAGAATCGCGCGGTGATCGTTGACTTGGCTCCTCGCTTCCTGACCTGGGACGACGTGGACCCCGCCCGCCAGCCGTTCGACAGCGGGTCCGTAGCGCAGACGGTGCGCTCGCTCGGGCCGGCCCAGTGCGTTCCCCTGCGCTCCGACGAATCGACAGCAGATTCCTGGAGCGAGGAGAAGGCCCGGTCTTGGGCGGATGCCATGTCGTACGCCCTCGTCCAACGCTACGGCCGGTGGGCTGTCGGGTGGCGCTGGGCGCACGACGAGGGCGACTTCGACGGCGGTCCGGTAGGGAGCTGGTGCTGCCCGCAGGACTCGATCACTACCCCTGAAGAGACGCTGGCCCGGGTGGAGGCGGCCCTGTGCGAGTGGCGTGAGTGGCTGGAGCATCTCGCCGGCTGGTTCGATGCGTACGCACTAGACCTGAACCTCGTCACCGACCAGCGGATCCTGTGGGAGCGAGCGGCACGGAACCTCATCCTGCAGGTCGCCGACCGCACCGGATCCGGCAGCGGCTGGCACAGCCACTGCCGCCAGGTCCTCACCTGGTTTCTCGACCGGTGGCGTATCGCACCAGACGCGGCCCTGGGCTTGGTCGACAAGGCCATCGGCGGACGCTTCCACAGCTGGACCAGTCCAGACATCGAGGTGGTCGACGAAGTCGCGGAGCAACTCGCCCGCTCTCTGCGACCTGGGGATGCCGGCCCCCGCAGGGCCATCCCTCGTCACGACCACTTGGAGCGCTGGCTCGCGGTCCGCGCCTCGGTGCCGTGGGACGAGATACCGGACGGTGATGCTGGCGGGCCGGTGGTGCCCCTCCGCGACGGGGCGGTGGAAGACATCCGGGCTTTCGACGGTGCCATCGATCCTGCCCGTGCCAGAGGGCTGCTCAGCGCCCTGGAACTGGTCCGGGCCGACGCAGCACGCGGAGCACGGCTCGACTTCGCCCTGCTCAGCAGATGGCAGCAGCACATCCTCGGCACACCTGGTCCCCCGCCGTTCCGCACCGCGCCGGCCTTCGCCAAAGGCGGCGAGGAGCGCTACGGCATCGGACCGGATACGCCTACCCTCTTCGAAGCCAGCCTGGCCGAAGGCACACCCGGCGTCGGCCGCTCTCTCGGCCTGACGGCCCGCGCTGCTCGCGCCTACCTCGACGTCTGCTTCTTCCATCCCTTCGACGACGGCAACGCCCGCTCTGCGTTCCTCACGCTCATCTTCGTCCTGGCCCGTGAAGGCATCGCCCTCGATGGCGTTGGCCTGCTGCGCCGCGTCACCTTCGAAGCAGACGACCGTCAGGACCCACTCATCCTCGGCCGGTACATCAATATCCACCTGACGGAGACCCGGCGCAGCGTCGCCGAATCGAACAGCTCGGCATCCGAATAGGCGCCCGGGGCGGCCACGGCCGACAGCTCCGGCGCTCAGTTGCAGACCTGCGGCTTCGTCGTGGAAGCCACCCGCTCCGTGCTGCGATTCGCCGACAACGCGTCAAAGTCCTCGCCACCCGCGCGTCACATCGGCCCTTGAACTGCGGTGGTCCGGGCGGGCTTCGCCAACCACCACCCAAAGTCTCAGCCCGGTGCCGCAGGGAACCCCACGGGACCGCTCCGGCTGTTCGCGGATGCTGCTGGATCAGTCCCAGCGGCTGTCGAGGGCGAGGCCCCAGCCCGCGTCCCGGCGGCGCCACTTGATGTCCTCGTGCAGCTCCCCGTTCGGGTCCGTGCGCGTCATCGGGTTCCCCGCCCCTTGGTGTGCTGCAGAGCGCAGCAACGATCACGAGCGTACGCCCGCACCCTCCTCGCGGGCCTCCACCCGGCCCACTCTGCTGTTCGACGAAGACTGCGGGTTCTGCACCCGCGTCATCGACGCCGCCCAACGGCATCTGAAGCCTCGCGTCACCATCAGCGCCTGGCAATTCACCGACCTGCCAGCCCTCGGCGTCACCCCGGAACAAACAGACCGCGAAGTCGTATGGATGGACTCCCGCAACAGGCCACACCTCCGGAGCCGCACAGGCCATCGCCCCACTGCGCCGCCAGGGCCCGGCGCCCTGGCGGGCCCTGGGTCTCCTCAGGCAGCGAACCCCCGCCCGCCAACTGGCACACCTCGTCTACCGGGCAGTCGCCCGCAACCGCCACCGCATGCCCGGAGGCACACCGGCCTGCGCCATACCCGCCCCCTCCCGGAGAAGCTCCCCCGCCCCAGCCCTAACACGCCGCCCCGCACCCCTCGGAAGTACCGGGCAGCGGGCACCGGGACTGAAGCCTCCGCGCGGACCGTGACCCAGCCAGCAGGCAGGCCGTTGAAGTGGGCAGTGCTCAAGCACTACCTCCATCAGAAGGCCCCCGGTGAACGTGCACACCCCCGGGGGCCTTCCGGTCCTGGCGCACCGAGGAGTACCTCGGGCCGGGCGTCAGGAATTCCTCGTCATCGGTCGACGGCGTGAAGGCTCACAGCCTGGCCGGTCTACTCCAGGGCTGCAGTTCCTGGGTGAGCCGGTGGTGTCACTCCGTACGCCTCGGCACATGCGCGGCGGGGGCCGTTCCAGGACGGCCACCTGGTCGGTCACGCGGAAGGCAAGGACCTGCACGGCGTGATCCGCTCCAGGGCCTGCCAGGCCGGGGGCCCAGTGCGGGGCACGTCGAGCAGGTGGAGTCGTACGGCGGGTCGCGGGTCGGGAAGCGTTCACCGCGGCACAGGCGACCTTGCCGTGGTGGACGTGAAGCTGGGGATGGTCCTAGACAACATCCGCGAGCGCGCCGACAAGCTCAGCGGTGGACAACGGCGAAGACGGCGACGCGATGAGTACCAGAGCTGGCCCGTGCTCGATCGCAGGACCGCTGCCCGGTTCAGGCGGTCGACAAGTCCGTAATGACGCCCTTGGTGCTGACACTGAGGTGTACGGGCGCCTCTTCGTCAGCAGGGATGCACCGGCCAGTGGGCTGGAGATCGTGTTCGTCGAACGGCTCCAGCCTGTCCCGCCCCCGGGGCATCACCTGGTAGAACCAGTTCCGGAGCAGCGGGTCGGGCTGGCCGGAGTCGTACGAGGGGTAGTGCACGACGGCTTCGGATGCGACCAGGTCTTCGGCCCGGGCATCGGCGCAGTCCCGGATCACCACGATGTCCCCGCGCTGGAACGCAGGTGCGGTGGCGGCTTCCTCTTCGCCCATCTGAGCTCCGTAGACCGCGGGGTGCAGGAAGACGGCACCCTTGTGGTGGGGGCGTTCCCAGTCCTGCCACATCCCGTCCACGTCCTGGGTGCAGCCCAGGGAGTGGAGGCAGTCCGTGGTGGACAGCACGGGGGTCAGGAGGACGGAGAACTCCAGCATCTCCGGGGTCCGCCAGTACGGCCCGTTCGAGGTGACCTGTACCTCACCGTGCGGCGCGAGCACCGCAGCCAGTGCCTGGGCGAGTGCCGGGCCGTCTTCTACGGGGGCCTGAACCCAGAGACTGATCCAGATACGGCGATAGGGGGCAAGAGGCACTACACAGTCACATTCTTCGTCGCCAGAGGGGGCGTTCAGCATATTCCCTCATCCTGCGGCTGCCGGATCCTGCAGAAGACGGCGTGCGGAGACGCGCATGCGCGCCACTGAGCCGGTGGACCCGGCGGCGGACGACGAACATCCGCTGCGGCTCTCCCCTCGCTGCATCAGCACTTGACGCTCCGGGAGAGTGCGCGTGTGCGGTGGAAGGCCGATCCTGGCAGTGGTACGGCGACCGGGTCGGCGATGGGAAATCGTTCGTCGCGGGGAGGTGAGCGTCGCGGGGAGGCGAGTGACTTCCAGAAAGTGTGGTGGTCCGCACGAACAGCCTGGGCAGGGGCCCCTGCCCGGTGCCCAACCGCTGACCAGGCAGTTGGCCCTCGCAGATGCCTGCTGTTGACTCACGGCAGGGAGCAGGCACCCGGCTCGTGCATCGAATCGGACCTTTCAGGAAGGCCGTCAGGACGACCCCCGTGAACGGGTTGACCGGGGACTCGATGGGGCTGGCGACCGGGCAGGGTGACCGGATTCGAACCGGCGTCCTCGCAGTTCTGGAGACCGCGCGCGTCTACCTCTGCGCTACACCCCGCCTGAGAAACCAGGTTAGTTGGCAGCCAGGGATTCCCAAGCTGGGGGTGGAGTGTCTCTACCGCTAAGCGGCTTGGGTGAAGCTGAACGCTGATCCTTCTCGGCCTCCGCGCCCTCGACCGAGCGCGCCGCCCAACCGGGGCCCTGGCGCCGGGGGTGTCACAGCCACAGGAACAAGAAGATCGCCCAGGGCAAGCACCACACTCAGGCTCTGCTCTGCCTTGCCCGCCGCCGGGCCGACGTCCTCTTCGCCATGCTCCGAGACGGAACCTTCTACGAACCTCAACCCGTCAAGTCAGGCTGAATCGCCGAGAATCCGCCTTGCTTCGACCCACAGCCGCTCGAACTCCTCCGCGGAGATCTCGCCCGCCTGCGGCTGGCCCTGCCAGCCGTCCATAGGACCTTCGGCGAGAACGCCGTACTGCCGTTCATAGCAGCACATCGCCGCGAGATCGGCATGATCACGCAAGTGCAGCACCTCCTCCAGAGAGGCCGCCACCACCGGACGCGAGTCCTGCCCCCGGACCTCAACCTGCCGCGCGGCCCAGCCCTCGTCATCGGCCTCGAAATACAGCCACAGATCTTCGTCCTCGTAGTAGGTCCGGAACCAAGTCGCCATGCCGCAATCCTGACCCACCGCCTTGACCAAACAGATAGGGGAGCCCCCCACGCCGCAAGCCGACACACTTCCCTCCCCGCGTGACGCGGCCCGGCCGGGAACAGCCCTCCACGGCCAGGAGGTCCAGACGGAAGGCAGGGAGCGTGGCGCCGGGGTCCCGTGCGGTACGAAGCGGCGACGGTCCGGCAGCGTCCGGGGCCGGAGTACCGCAGGAGGGGCGGCAGGTCTGCGGGCCTGGCCACGAGCGAAGGAGATCTGAGTGCTGAAGCTGATGGGACGGGTAGAGGACGGTCTGCCGGTGCGGGAGTCGACCACGTACGCCGTGCTCTCGGAGCCGGACCTCGCGGGCGTCCTCTACGTGCCGACACTGACGGTCACGCACACGGATGAAGACGGGTAGTGGCCGACTCCAGCATGCTGCTCAGCCGCCTTCGCGAGCTGGGCTGGGCACCCGTGACCGAAGTCGCCGACTGGTCGGCGCCCTGCCCCGGCTGGGACGCCGTGCTCACCGGAGAGCGCTTCACCGTGACTCAACCCGACCAGGCCGCTTGGTACGACGGGAGTCTGCCGACCAGTCCGGCCTGGCGGGCGGCAGTGCAGCGGTCGGGGCTGCTGCAGCACTTCACCGCCGACCACAACGATCTCGACTCCGTACGCGAGGACATCGTCACAGGACGGGCCCTGGCTCTGGTCTCGTCCTGTCGTTGACGCAGAGGAAGCGCTTCACGGCCCGACGGGCCCCAAGTGGCTCATATCCCGAAGTGCCCCTCAGCCCGGGAGACGATTGTCCGGGCCAGCCGGGTCAGGTCCGGCACCGGCCGGCCCCGGTCTGCCGTCACCGGATCAACCGGGCACGCACCACGCCGGTACCGCCGGGCAGGGTCACCTCCACGGCAGGCAGTGCGGAGCGGGCTGTCCCGTCTCGAGTGATCTGGTTCACGGCCGGGGTGGGTGACCTGCGGCGATCAGATCAATGGAGACGCCGGACGGCAGAAATCTCAGTTGCTCTGGTCCTCGGCGAATGGATAGTGGGTGTTGTCTCAGTCGATCTGGTCCGGCTCCACTGTTTCGAAGGGATGGCCATGCCTGAATGGTCAGCCATGTCTGGATAATTCGTGAGAATCACCGACCGGTTCCCAGCCCCGTCCCGCACAACTGCGGCCTCGACGCGCACGACACCCGATGGGCACGGCGAAGGATTCTGTGAACAAGACCGATCTCATGGCGAAGGCGCCGTCGATCGCAGCCGCCATGGCCGCCGCCGACGTGAGCCCCGACATCCAACTGGCCCAGACCCACTACCGTGCGGCACTCGTCTCCGGCTGGGGCATCCCGGCCGGAGCGTCGGTCCTGGAAGTAGGCTGCGGGCAGGGTGACATGACAGCCGTCCTCGCCGAGGCCGTCGGCCCGCAGGGTCGGGTGGTCGCCGTCGACATCGCGGATCCGTCGTACGGCGCCCCGATCACCTTGGGGCAGTCGGCAGAGCACCTCAAGGCGACATCGCTGGGCTCCCGCATCGACTTCCGCTTCAGTCTGGACATCCTTGACGAGGCGGTTGCCTTCCCCTGCGGCGAGTTCGACTACGCCGTCCTGGCACACTGCTCCTGGTACTTCGCCTCCCTGGACCAGCTGCGGGAGAATCTCGCGCGGGTCCGCCGCTGGGCACGGACCCTGTGCTTCACCGAATGGGACCTGTCACCCCGTTCGGCCGACCAGCTGCCCCACCTGCTGGCCGTCCTGATACAGGGCCAGATCGAGGCGAGCGGGTCGCGGAGCGAAGGCAATGTGCGCACGCCGTTCTCGCACGAAAGCCTGCTCCGGATCCTTCCGGCGACAGGCTGGGACCCCGCCCCGGGGCAGGCCGTGGACACAACCGCCCTCCAGGACGGCGACTGGGAGGTGGACGCCTGCCTGGCACTGCTCGACGACGTCGACCGGATGGCCAAGCTGTCTCAGGCGGTACGGAACCTGGTGCAAAGCCAGGCGGATGTGCTCCGGTCCCTGGCCAAGGACCGCGGCAACACGCCGCTGCCGGCCTACTCGCTGACCGCCTGCTGAGCGGACCGGGACACCGGTCCGGGGCCACGACCCGCCCGACCGGCACGGCACGCTCGCTGTAGCAACGTGTATCCGGTAGCCCCCGACGGACCAATCCAATTGAGAAAGCGAGTGATCGAACAAGATCATTTGAGATCAGGGCCAGGTCGACTGAGACGGGGCACGGGCCGACGGCGCGGGCGCGGCGTCGGCCCGTGTCCCGTGGCAGCGGACCTTGGATGTTTGCCATCGAAGTTTGGTCACCCAGCTCGGGATGAGTACAGCGTCGAGGGCGGACATGGCGGTGGCCTCGCCAACGACGGGGCCACCGCTTCAACTCAGCGACTACGGGCCTGTCAGGCGTCTATATCCACTGCGTACCCCACTTTGTGGCCACCTTGCCTGGTGGCCAGTTGGGGGGCACCGTCGACTGTGACAGTCCCTGAGGTCGTGAGGGCGAAGGCGCGAGCGAGCTCCTCCAGGGCTGTGGAGGATTGCCCTGCAGACTTGGCTGCGACGAGCTGGGCCTCGGCACCGATGGCCCGCAGAAGAGCCTCACGCGTGTCAGCGGCAGCGGAAACCTCCCCCGCCCTGACCACAGCCGGAATCTGCTGGGCTCCCTCGCCGCTGACGTCAGTGGTGATCTCATCTACGTTGCTGGTCACGCATACCTCCTGGGTTGATCTACCGGCCCCCTGAAGGCGGGGCCCGAGCGGCATTCCTGGGGTCACCTCTACTGGGGGACGCGGTAGGGGTAGTCACACACCAATCGGTTCGGGTCGGAGTGCAGATCTGCCGGGCACTCCCGGAGCAGCGGCTGCCCGTAGTCGCAGTGGTAGAACGTGTGCGTAAAGCCCCTGGCTCGTGGGGCACACAAAGTCCCCCGCGGCTACGGCTGCCGTCGGGCCCTAGGCAGCGGGTGCGGCTCCGGCCGGAGCCGCACCGAGGGACAGCAGACCTCCTGCCGCCGCTGCGAGGGCCCCGTGGAAGGTCTTCGTCCGCCTGTTCATCATCAGCTCCTTTCCGCGTGGTGCACCGGGCGGATGTGTCGGCGCACTACGCGGGTGCTCCCGCAACTCGCCCCGCACACGCACCGTCACAGGAGCCACACACAAAGGCACCACTTCCGGCCACTGCCAATCCGTTCCGGAGCTGCACGACCACCCAGCCGGAGTGGTTGAAGCAGATGCGTCGGACCACCTTGTGCACCGCGACCCGGACCACCGCCCAGGGGCGGTGGGAAGTGCTCGGCGAATCCTCGGCGAACAATCCGGCCCCGTTCCCCACGGGGACAGCACCTTCTACGCTGGGCAGATTCGGCTCACGGAGGCCTCCTATGGGAAGGCCCGCGCAAGAGCGGCGGCCCAACGGGCTGCTGGCGCACTGGCTCCTGCGCACCGGCATGTCGAACGTCGAGCTGGCACGCGCCGTCACGGTGGCCGCCGCCGACCGCGGGGAGCGCGGGATCACCCCGGACGAGTCCCGGGTGAGGCGGTGGCTCAAGGGGGAGATGCCGCGCCCGCCGGTTCCCGCCCTCTTGGCCGAGGTCCTCAGCGCCCGTGCCGGACTGCCTCTGATCTGCTCAGATCTGGGCTTTCCCGGGCCCCACGGGGTTGCGGGCGCTCGCCATCTCGATCTGCCGTGGGAGGTGACCTGCACGATCGGTGCCCTGGCAGAGATCACCCGGAGCGAATTCATGCTGCCCACTTCCCACACCACCGACGAAGCCCACTCCGTCCGCGCCGGCGAGGACCTGCTCGCGCCGCTCCAGCGCTGGCCCTCCACCGCCCCGACCAGCGAAGAGCCCTCGCCGTTACAGGCGGTGGGGCAGCGAATCGGTACGGTCCAGGTCGAAGGGATCAGGGCGGTCACCGCGACCTTCCGCGATCTCGACAACCGGCACGGCGGCGCACTCTCCCGCAAGGCGGTCATCGGTCAGCTCAACGACGCCGTCACCCTCCTCGACACCGGCATGTACACGGCGGCCACCGGGAAAGCACTGTTCTCCGCGGTCGCCGACCTCGGATCGGTGGCCGCGTGGATGACCTTCGACGCAGGCCGTCACGCCAGCGCCCAGCGCCTGTTCATCACCGCGCTGCACGCCGCCGCCGAAGGCGAGGACCGGGCGATCGGGGCGCACCTGCTGCAGTGCAAGGCCCGCCAGATGTCCCACCTGGAGCACTTCGACGACGCCCTGGACCTGGTCGCGCTCGCCCAGTACGGGGCCCGCCGCCACCTGACCCCCGCCACCACGTCCGTGCTCGCCTCCCTCGAAGCGCGCTTCCACGCCATCCTCGGCAACCTCAACGACAGTGAACGCGCCGCCGACCAGGCCCAGGACGCCTTCACCCGCATCACCAGTGAGGAACCGGCCCACCTCGCGTTCTTCGACGCCGCCGAACTCTCCGCCACCCTCGGCATCGCCCACCAGATCGCCGCGAAGAACAGCACCGGCGACGCCCGCACCCGGCGTGCCGAGAAATCCGTCCTGCTGATCCATCAGGCGCTGGAGCACCGGCCCGAGCACCGGGTGCGCAGCAAAGCCTTCGACCACCTCGGGCTCGCTCGCACCCACCTCACCATCGGGGAAACCGACGGTGCGCTCTGGAGACCGAGCGGGCCCTCGCCCTGTTCGGCACGATCGCCTCCCAGCGCGTCCCGGGCCGCCTGGTCGAACTCCACGACGAAGCCGCGCCGTTCGGCGACGGACAGGCCGGCGGCGAACTCCGCCAGCTCATCGCCGCCGCCTTGAACAGCTGACGCAGCGGGGCGCTGGCGTACGCCGGACAGCGCCGGCCCCAAGCACGCCTGGGTCGGAACCTGGTGCAGTCCTACGCCCGGTACGACGCGTCGGCGAGTCGACGTAGGCGGAGGTCATAGCGGCGACGCCTGCGGCCGGAACACCGCGCACCAGGAGCTCCACCCGCTGCCCGTTGACATCGACACGGACCAGGCCCGAGCCCCACAGCGACATGCCGTCGCCTTCCTGGACCGGCCCGATCTCGGTTTGGATGATGCCGTCGTCGTGGAGAGGCCAGCGGGTCCAAGCCGTGTGAATGTGCATAAGACGCCCCGGATCCTCGTCCAGCTCCTGCATCGAGAACCAGGGGCGGCCTTCCATGAACCCCGCCTTGGCCGCCACGTCGTCGAGTGCCGCAGCAACCTCCGAAAGCCAGGCGCGCGACGGAGGGACCAGATCCAGATACGGCTCCCGGGAGCAGGGGCGCCGGGGATACGTGTGCTCACCCTCCGGGATTCTGCCGGGCTCAGGCGGACGTCTCCGGGAGGCTTCCCATCGAATAGCCGCCCGCCCGCACGGCCCTCAGCAGGCGGCAGCGCTGGAAAGATCCAGCTTGCGGTAAGCCAGCAGCCAGCGACCCACGTCGGCGCAGCGGAAGCGCGGACTGGCCTCCTTACCCTCAGCCGGTGCGAGGAAGCCGGGCAGGCTGCGCCACCGGGCAACAGCGGCCCGTCCCACCTCCCGCGATGCGGCCGATGCCGGCCAGCGGGACCAGGTGCTCGCCCTCGTCCAGGGCGAGCACGGCGAACGGGGAGCGGCGACCCCGGCCCGCCGAACGCAGAGCAGACCAATCGACTTCGTACCGTACGAGCGGGAGCAGCGCGACGTCGAAGGCCGGCGTCGACGGGAGCGCCGCGGAGGGACTCACGGACCCGGCGCCACAAGATACGAAACGCGGCCCCGGGCCCAGAAGCTGACGCTCCCGTGCCCGATGCGAATGGATCAGTCCCAGCGGCTGTCGGGCGCGATGCCCCAGCCCGCGTCATCGGCATGGCCCCAGCTCGAATCACCACGGCGGCCAGGCCACTTGATGTCCTTACCGCGCAGGCCGCAGTTCGGGTCCTTCTCCCTCATGCTTTTCCCCTCCCCTTGCGCTGCGGGGCGCAGCGACGATCACGAGCCTACGCGCCGCCTCCCGCGCCAAACCGGGGTTTCCGTGCCCTGTCCGCCCCGACCACCCGGTGCACCGCAACGTCGACCGCCTGCCGGTCGAGGGCGCTGCGGTCGGTGCACTGGCCCGACCTCGTCGTCATCCACCCCGACACCCATCTGCTGTTCGCGGTCGAGGTCGAACTGACCCCCAAGACCCCGGCCGCGCTGCGGCAGATCCCGCGCGGCTACCTCCAGGCCCGCCCCAAGGTCATCTACCTGGGCACCGACGCAGTCATCCCCCAGCTCGTCGGGCACCAGACACCGGACGGGTGGAAGGACGGGATCGCACAGCAAGTGCGACTGCTGCCGTCGGGCCCGCCGACCGGCGAGAGCAACCCGCTGCTGCACGTGAACGAGCTCCGCCTCCGCGACCCAGGCGTGCGCGCACAACTGGAGCGGCACACCGCCCACCACCGGGTCGGCACGTACGCGGTGCGCTGACCCGAACTGGCTGGGTCAGAGGTTCTCGGGCGTCAGGTCGGGGCGCAGCCGATGCCAAGCAGGGTGTCTCAGTCGTCCGGCCCGGGTACGGGTGGCATAGCGAACTTCGCCGACCAGGCGGGGCAGCACCCAGCGGGCACCGGGCACCTCCGGGACCGTGGTGAACGGGCAGTCCTCGACCTGGGCGACGGCCAGGAGGCGGGCGAGGTCCGCGCGCTCGCGCTCCGACCAGCCGGTGCCGACGCTGCCCACATACCGCAGCCCGCCGGGCCCGTCGCGCTCACCGAGGAGGACCGCGCCGGGCAGCCCGGACCGCGTTCCCCGGCCGGGCACCCACCCGCCGACCACGCAGTCCGCGGTCCGCACGTGCCGCAGCTTGACTCACGCCTTCGAGCGCACCCCCGGCGTATTGGGGCTGACCGCAGCTTCATCTTCCCCGTCAACTCCTGCGTGTTCAACCGTCTGGTCCGGGTTCATGTTCCCGTTGAGTCCGACGGCCCACTGCTCAGAGTCCTGTCCGGGACTGTCCTGGGACAAGGCTCTGAGCTGGACAGACACAGGCGCCCTGTCCGGGACAGCCCGTTCTTATTCATCTGCGCGCTCTGGAGCAACAAGCTCTTGGCGTCGGCCAACAGGCCCGGCCCTCCTGATGCAGGTGGGGAAGACGTACAAAGGAAAGAGGTAGTAGAAGTGTCGCTTACTCGCAAAATCCTGACACCCTTGGCCATGGTGATAGCGACGGGAGCCCTCGCCGCGGCTGGAGCCGTCCCCGCAGCGGCTGCCATCCCTGCACCGTCCGGAACCGAATCGTTCGTCGGCTGCGCCTCGCTGACCAGCAACGCCAACGGCAGGGCGCAGGTCAAGAACATCTGCAGCCATACGATCAACGCCACTGTCTCCGTCGACTGGTCCTGGGACCCCAGTTGCAAGAGCATCGGTGCCGGCCGCTCCGCCACCTTCACCTGGGACTCGACCAAGGGCAGGGCCGAATACGCCTACGAATGCTGATCCAGCATCTCCAGCTGTCCCGGGACCGGTGCACGGCTGGCACGGCCGAAGGCTGCCCCAAAGAGAGTTGACAGATACGCCTTCAGCCGCCCCATCCAGCGCGCAGGTATGACCGACTGCTCCGATCCCGGCGGGCGGGGGGGGACACAGTGTGCCTCCCCCCGCCGTACAGCGCTGGCCCTCCTGAACTCGTTCAACACGCTCATTCACCAGGGAATTGGGCACGATGCCCTCCCACTGGTGCTCACGCGTCAGCTCGTACGCCTCGCGGGCGTGACCGACCACCGCGGCCGGGGTCGACCAGTGCACCCCCTGGAGCCCAAGGCCCTCAAGGGCGTTGCGGCGGTGGGCGAGCGGGCGGTCGAGCAGACTGCGGCTCTTCAGGCGCAGGGCGTCGAAGAGCACCAGGTGCACCGAAGCCGTCGCGACGAGCCGGGCGGCCTTCGCCGGGGAGACACCCATCCGCGATTGGAGCCGCTCGATGTCGGGGCGGCCCTGCGGGTCGAGAGCGACGATCTCCCCGTCGAACACGGCCGACACCCTGGCGAGGACGTCGGCCAGGGCATGGAGCTCGGGGCATACGGCCGTCACCGGAGCACCCGATCGTGACCGGACGACCAGCGTCCCGTCGCCCGGCAGGTACACGAGTGCCCGCATACCGTCCTGCTTGGTCTCGACCGCGTAGAGATGCTCGCGCGCGGGAACGGGCAGTACCCCCGGCGCGGCCAGCATCGGCGCGATGCGCGGCAGCTCCCCCACCTCAGCGTCCAGGGCTCACAGTCGGCTGCCGCGGCTGCCCGCTGCCCCAGACATGCGGGCCCTCGCCCTCCCAGACCACCGCACCTGGAACGTCGACCAGGTCTTCCGCATCCTGAAGACCTGCCCGACGCAGTATCTCTAGCGACTCAACTGTTGTTGATGAAGGGCCACTTGTAACTTCTGTGCATGCGCGTTGTGTTGCCGCGAGTCGGCACCCCCAGAACCAAAACCGCGACAGAGCACAAGAAATGAACCAGGGCCACCACTCACGCTCTTTGCCGCGCATGTGGAATCACGCCACTCTCTGACTCTGCGCGTGATCTCCAGTCGGCCCCCGCGCCGGGAGATCCGAGCTGATCACGGGCGACTCCCGTGCGCGCACCCCTTCTTCTGCCCCGGCGCGCGGCGGCTCGATCTCTTCGGGCACTCTTCCACCGCCCCGGGCACCTAACGATGATCAAGGAAACGGGGGTGGAAATCCGTACCCCTGTTCCCAACAGGGGGCATGCATGACAACGCGTACGACATCACCGAAGGTTTCGCGTCCGAGAACCAAGCTGCTGCTAGGGAGCGTATTTGGTTGTGATCAAGGGGTGGTTCGTGTGAGGTCCTTGATCCAGATCATCGAGGCGCGAAGGTGGAGGCCGGCGAGGTAGCTCTCGGGAGTCTTGTCGTAGCGGGTGGCGATGCCTCGCCACGCCTTCAGTCTGTTGATCGCGCGCTCGACGGTGTTCCGCTCCTTGTAGAGGTCGGCGTCGTGGCCGACGGGTCGGCCGCCTCCGGAGCCCTTCTTCTTCCGGTTGGCGGCCTGGTCCTTCTTCTCCGGAATGACCGCCTTGATGCGGCGTTTGCGCAGGTGGGCACGGTTGCCGCGGGACGAATACGCCTTGTCCCCGGCGACCGCGTCCGGCCGGGTGCGGGGACGGCCGACGGGCCCGCGCACCCGCACCTTGTTCAGGACGGGGATGAACTGCGGGCTGTCCGCCGCCTGGCCCGCGGTCAGGATGAACGCCAGTGGGCGGCACTTGCGATCGGCAGCGAGGTGGATCTTGCTGGTCTGCCCGCCTCTGGAGCGTCCGAGGAGGGCGGCCTTCAGCCGGAGTCTGCGCCGACGCCGGATGCGTCTTCGTTCTTCCCGCGCGGGATCCCTTTCGGCCTCCTGCCCGCTTTGTCCTTCGAGGCCACCCCCTTTGACCTGGCCTTCTCCTCCTCTGCGGCGGCCTTCTCCAGTGCGGTGACGACATCCTCGTCGAGGTGCATCCCGGCCGCGTCATGGTGGGCCCGGACGGTGGTGGAGTCGATGCTCACCAGGGACAGGTCCCCCTCACCGCGCTTCGCGGCCTCCGCGATCAGGCCCTCCAGCAGGGCCTCGAAGACCCCGGCGTCGCGCCACTGCCGGAAGCGATTGTGGACAGTCGACCAGGCGCCGAACTCCGTCGGCATCTCCCGCCACTGCCCGCCCGTCTTGAACCGCCAGATCACTCCCTCGAACTGCTGCCGCAGCCGCTCGGGGTACGGGCCGTACTCGCCGATCGGCAGGTACGGCTCAATGAACTCCCACTCCACGTCGGTCAGTTGTATTCGCGTCACGTCAGCCGGTCTATCGGACCGAGCCGTGCCACGAAGGCACATCCCACAGATTGATCACGACCCGATACGCGACCTAGGAGTTCTGACGGCGGCATCCGTGGCCATCGGCGGCCTGACGGCGGGTCCTGTGGCCTCCGCCCAGGGCCCCGAAGACCCGGCTCGGACGAACACCAGCACCGACGCGGGCGCGAGGCTCGCGTCGAGCGAGCACGCGACCGGTGTGGACACCCCGGCCGAGGCCCGGAAGGTGGAGCGGTTCCATACCGCGTCCCAGTTACCGAAGGCCACCGCTGCCGACCAGGCCAAATGGCTCCCGAAACCCAGCCGGGCCGCGTCGGCGGGCCCCCGGGCCCAGGCGCCCACGGGCCCGCCCGGATCCGTCCCGGCAGCCGCACCCGCCGCGTCGGCACGGGAGTGGGCGAGGGGCCTGCCGAAGACTGCGGTGAAGGAGGCCGAGAAGGAGTTCGGCAAGGAGCTGGCGACCGGTCTCCCGCTGATCCGCACCGTGGGCAAGATCGAGTACACCAACCCCCGTGTCCCCGGGAAGGTGTTCCAATGCTCGGGCGCCTCCATCAACAGCCCGTCGAAGATGATGGTGGCGACCGCGGGCCACTGCGTCGCCATCGGGGGCAGCGGCAACGGCGGCGGCGACCCGGCGGACCGGGTATGGATGAAGAACTGGGTCTTCATACCCGCCTACAACACGGCCGGCCAGATAGCCCCTTACGGCAAGTTCACCGCCAAGTACTTCCGCACCTTCGACTCCTGGCTCGACGCCGGATCGACCCCCTTCGACTTTGCGCTGGTCACCGTGAACCTCAACGAGCGGGGCCAGCGAGTGGTCGACGCGGTCGGTGGCAACGGCCTGACCTGGAGCCAATCGTTCTACGAGGACCTCCTCATAGTCGGCTACCCCCTGAACCACGACAACGGCTACACCCAGGACCAGTTCAGCGGCCGCACGAAGACCTCCACCGTCAACTCGGCCAACATCATGATGGAGGCGGCCGGATTCAACGACGGGGGCAGCGGGGGACCCTGGCTGCGGTTGTACGACCCCGCGACCGGCCTCGGGAAGATCAACGGAGTGACCAGCTACATCCACAACGGCACCAGCAACAACAACGACAGCCCGTACTTCGACGGCGAAATGAAATGGCTGTGGGACCAGCAGGGCTCCCGCACGTAGGTCACAAGGCTGAACAGGGACCGGCGTACGCGTCGCCGTATGCCGGGCGCCCTGTCCCGTTTCCCGGGCCGGGCCCGTGAGGGGCCTCGCGTTTCCCGGACGGGTGTCTGCCGTTGATTTCACGCGATGACGTGCAACTTCTGGTACTCGGCGTGGACTTCGAGTGGTGGTCGATATCCCACCGCCGAGTGAAGGCGCTTGCGATTGTACCAGAATTCGATGTATCGGGTGATGCCCTGCCGGGCGGCTTCTCGGGTCAAGTACGCTACCCGGCAAACGCGTTCATTCTTCAGGACACCGAAGAATGATTCGGCCATAGCGTTGTCGAAACAGATGCCGGTACGGCCGGCAGATCTGCGGAGGCCGTAGCGTTCCAGTGTCTTCCCGAACTCGCCTGACATGTAGTTACTTCCACGGTCAGAGTAGAATATCGCCCCCTTGCTGAGCTTTCTGTTGCGTGCCGCGTTACGGATGGCCCGGGATATCAGCGGGGTCTGGTAGTGGTCGTCCATTGCGTAACCGATGACTTCTTTGGTGCAGCAGTCGAGGACGGTCGCGAGATACAGCCACCCCTCTCCAGTCGGTATATAGGTGATGTCTCCGACGAGTTTTTCCCCAGGGGCATCGGCGATGAAGTTGCGGCCGACGAGGTCTGGCACGAGGCCGGCCGCCCCGCAGGTGAGGCTGAAGCGTTTCGGCTTGGGCTGGCAGGACTCCAGGCCCAGCTCGCGCATGAGCCGACGGACCAGCTCCAGACCCGCAGCGTGGCCCCAGCGGTGCAGTTGGGCATGGATGCGCCGGTAGCCGTAAGTGCTGTCGGAGCCATCGAATGCCTTCTTCATAAGAAGCTTCAATTCGCCGCGCCGCTGGGACGTCGCGGAATCTGGGCGACCGCGCCATTCGTAGTAGTCGGATCTGGACACGTCGAGGAGATGGCATATGTACTCGACTCTGTACGCGTACTCCACCGTGTCGAGTCGCATCTCGTCGATGAACTCGTACTTGCTCGCTACCGGGGATCCCTCGCGAAGTACGCCGCGCATTTTTTCAGGAAGACGTTCTCCATCTCGACCTCCCGGATGCGACGCTCGAGCTCCTTCAGGCGAGCGCGCTCGCTCACCGTCAGATCTGCATCAGCAGGGGGCTCATACTGTTTCTGGTGCTTCTTCACCCAGCCCCGGAGCGTCTCCGGATTCAGCTCGAGCTCGCGAGCCGTTTCGGAAACGGTCTTGCTGGACCGGAGCGCGATCTGGACTGCTTCCTCACGGAACTCCAGTGAATATTTGCTGGGCGGTGCCACTTCGTGCTTCCTCGCTTCCTGTCCAGGGGAACCTTATTGGGTCCCTGTCCGGAAACATCGAGGCACCTCAGAG
>NZ_JAPEMT010000010.1 GCF_026342435.1 Streptomyces sp. NBC_00237
GCCGGGGCATAGAGCGACGAATTGCGCAAGCGCAATTCGAATTCCGGCGCAAGCGCCGGAATGGAATTCCGTAAACGGAATTCCGAACAGAATGCAATGCGCGCAAGCGCGCATTGCCCGTGACCGCGCAAGCGCGGTCACTCAGGCTGGTTAGCAAGTGAGGTGCATCGTGTGCGGGCCTGTGTAGGGTTTGGGAATCTCAACCACCACCCCCCGCGACGGGGTGACGGGTCGTCGGCCCGACCGGGTACCGGTCCCCCGTAGTGAGGGGTTCCGCTGCGCTCCACCCGAGCGGCTCTCTCTTCTTCCCGAGCGTGCATCCCGGCGATGCATCATAGTGATGCACTGTGTAGCATCTGGGATGCTGTGTCCCCACCGGAATGGGCCGTCTGCCCTTCGAGAGAAGGGTAGACGGCCCATTCACAGATGATGCATCACTGCTGGCCTGCTACTCCTCGTAGTCGCCGAAATAGAGGGCCTCGTATTCCATTCCTCCCCACCCACATTCGGTGCAGTAGCACCATTGACGGCATGTCAGGGTGGCTTCCCCGGTCCTGCATTTGGGGCAGCAGAGGCGCGATTCCTGGGGAACTTCCAGTCCCAGCTCCTGCGATTCGATCTGTCCCAGCTCTCCCGTGGCGTAGACGGCCCAGTCGTCTCCACGCAGCAGATGGGGGATGGCGTCGGTGTCCGTGTACCAGTCACACGCCGAGCACACGAACGTGCCGTCGGGGGCGGCGTGCAGCGCGCCCGCGCCGCCGCAGGAGGGGCAGTAGACCGGCATCGACGGGGCGGGCCTGCTCACCCGGCCCGCTGTGTTCCGGTCCTCCGGAATGCGGGCGTGAGGGAACGGAATTCCCGCCCGGTACGCGTCGTGGAGCTGTGATGCGGCGTCCCGCATTCGCCGCAGCGATTCCAGCTCACCGTAACTGTCGTGCGGGGCGCTCATGTAATCGTCGAGCGCCTCGTCCATTTCTTCGATGGAGATCACCGGGTCGGTGACGTAACCGAGAGTTCCGTCAGGGCCGACGGCCCAGATGTGTTCGCCGTCCACGTCAATGTCCCGGGGGTCGAGCAGTTCGCGGCACTCGGCGCACTGGAATTTTCCGTCCGCCAGAATTCCGAACTTCGCGCGGTGTCCGCCGCATGCTCCGCAGATGATGAGGATCATTTTCCCGCCCTTTTTATGTGGTCTGTGGGCGCGCGATGAGTGGCCGCGCTGGAGGGGGGCACGCCCGGAGTGGGGCGTGCCCCGGTGGGGGTGGGGGGTGCTAGTCGGTCTGGTGGTGGGTCACCAGGGGGCCCCATGCGGCGAGGATGTCGGCGGGGGTGCGGTCCGTGCGCGGGACGGTGCGCGGCTTGGTGGTGCGGGCCGGGGTCCATTTCGGGGCGGGGCGGTCGGCGGCGGCCTGGATGATCGCGCGGACGTGGTCTTCGTGGGCGCGCCGGTCGTGGACCCTGGCGATCATCAGGGCCTCGGCCTCGGCGCGGCTCTGGATCGGTCGGCGGTCGGGTCGGCGGACCTGGTCGCCCTTGGGCCACTGGGTCGGCGTCTTGCCCGTGGGCGGGCGCTCGCGGGTGATCGTCCACGTGCCCTTGTGCAGTGCCACGAAGTAGCGGTGACCGCGCCACGAGGCGGTGACCTTCCACCGGCGTACGGCGGTGGTCTTGGTCTCCTCCCAGCAGAGCGTCACGCGGGTGTTCTCCGGCGGGAACGGAAAGGTGGGTGCCTGCATCGGTGTCCTCCTTGTGAGGTCTGGGAGCGGGTGCGCCCCGGTGGGGGCGCACCCGGTGGGGCGGGTCAGCTGCGGCGGTGCTGGGGGTACAGGAGGCTGCGGCGGAGTGCGTCGCGGGCGGTGTCGATCAGGTCGAGTGCGGTGAGCGCGGTGGTCTCGGTGAGGACGTGGTGGCGTCCGCCGGTGGTGGGCAGTCCGGTCAGAAGGAGGGAGCCGTACACCGTGGCGGGGCCGTTCGTGCCCACCAGGACGGTTCCGAGGATGTTGTGGGGGAGGCGCTCGGCGGGGTCGGTGATGCCGTGGATGACGATGTCGCCGATGGTGCGGAGGGGGTGGAGGGGGTAGTTGGCCTGCTCGGCGGAGTGCCTGATGGGGAGAGCGATCTCCCCGGCTTCCACGGGCAGAACGATGCCGTTGGTGTCGAGCATGTAAATGATCATGGATGTCTCCTGTGGGTGGTGGGGTGTGTCTTGGTTGCGGTCCGATGCCACTCGGTCCGACATAGAAAACTGTATTGCACTTGCGTCACTCGGTGTGGGAGAACAGCTGCTCAAACGGGTGAATCACCCCGGCCCGCCGCGCCCGCCCTCCAGCGGCTGCGCCGGGGACTGCGCAGCAGTCCCCCTCGACCCTTCGACGGCGCGCAGCGCCCCCCTGCGGGACCGAAACGGCGCGCACGACGAACGGGCCCGCCGCCGCACGGCGGCCCGGCAGCGCGCAGCGCTGCGCCCTTCCGCCGCACGGCGGCGGAAGGGATGATCGCGCTTGCGCGGTCACCCCCGGCTCGCGCAAGCGAGCCGGGCCCCTACGCCGTGCGCTTGCGCACGGCGGCCCCCAGGGCCCGGCTTGCCGGGCCCTCTCCCGCTCCGCGGGGCCTAATGGATGCCGTCGGCCGTGCAACCCGCAGCGCGCCGAGCTGCGCCCCCAGGCCCGAGCTGCGCCCCCGTCCGGGGCTGTGCCCAACCGTGCGGAGCTGCGGGGCCTACCGGCGGGCCTGCGCGGCCCTCAGTGCGGAACGGGCGGTACGGGTCCGGTAGCCGAGCTGCGCCACGACATCGGCGGCGGTGGTCTGCGGGTCGGCATCGAGGAGGACGGCAACGGCGTCGGCACGCAGTGCGGCGAGCGCCATCGTGGCGGTGCCCGGGTGCACCCCGATCGCGTCGGCCACGGCGTGGGCGGTCACGGCCGGGTCGGCAGTGAGGAGTTCGGCCGCGCGCGGGCGGATCTCCTCGCGGGGCAGCAGATCACCGGTGCCGCGCGGGCGGCCTCCGCGCTCGCGCTTGCCCTGGTCCCCGGGCCGCGTCTGCTCCCACGCCTGGATCACGCCCCGGGGCCAGTGGTCCACTCCCCCGATCTCCCGGCACGCCGCGCGCAGATCGTCGCTCTCACGGGCGTACGAATCCCAGGCGCGTGGGTCGACCGGCGGGGTGAGGCTGGCCGCCGCCTCCTGGCGGTCGAGCCAGTCTCCCGGATCGTCCTTGGCCGGGAGCGGCGGGACGGGGCGCCCGGCGGCCCATGCGTCCTGCTGATCGCCGTCCCACAGCAGGGTGCGGGCGCCCTTGCTGCTGACCGGGGCCGGTCTCCCCGGCGCGCTCACGGCCTTGCGGTTCTTCCACGTGCCCAGCGCCAGCCCCTCGCGCTGCGCCAGGTCGGCGGAGGTGAGGACGTGCTCTTCGCGCCCGGCACGGATCATGTATGTGCAACTCCCAGGACTCGGGCGGGACTTCGAAGCCGTGCCCGCATCCTAAAAACTGTAGTGCACTTGCCGCACTTGCGGGGATGCGTGGCACACTGTGCGGGGCATCACCTTTGGGTGGTGTGTCTTGGAAGGCCGACACCCTATGCCACCCGCCCCCGGGCGGAATGGGTGTCGGCCGCTTTCCTTCACCATGCCCCGGTCCGTGCTAGCGGGGGCGTTTCCCGGGGGCGCCGGGGTGTTGGTCGCGTTGGTATTGCCTGCGGTAGGCGGTGCCGTCCCGTGAGGGCAGTCCGAGCTTGCGGGCCCATACGCGGGCAGTGGCCGGGGTGACATGCAGGGCCTTCGCAATGTCGCGCAGTGTGTAGGCCGGGTTGGCCCAGAGGGATTTGAGCCGGTCGTCCGCGCTGGGGGTGCGAGTACTGGGCCGTCCTGTGCCGGTACGTGTGCCTTGCGGGGGCATGGCGGCGGCGAGCCGGGCATGGCGGGCTGCCCAGTTGCGCAGGGTGGTGACCGAGACGGCGATGAGCGCGGCGGCATCCTTGAGGGAGGACCCTTCCTCAAGGGCGGTGGCGGCGCGGTCGATCATCTCTGCTGTGACCCGGGATCGGGTGGGGATGGTGGGGTCGTGGGCCAGGGCCTGGACGGCGCGTTCGGCGACGGCCGCATCTGGTCGACCACCCACAGCGGAACGGCCTTCCACGCGTTCCGCATCAACGAGACCGGCCGACCCGTGGCGCTCTGCCGCAAGAACGTCTCGCCCCGCAGCCACACCACCTCGCACGACGCATACGTGACCGCAGAGAAGGCCCAGGACCTCCACGACGGCGCCCTCTGCGGGCGCTGCGCCGTCAAGCTCGCCGAGGCCGACGCCGAGAGCAGCATGGTCTACCGGCGCACCGAGAACGGCGAGACCACCTACCTGAGCCGGGCGCAGGGCGAGGCGGAGATCAGCCGCCTGCGGGAGGCATACGGCCGCAACGAGATCCCCGAGCTGTTCGCCGGACCCACGGGCGCGACGTACACCGACCGCAAGGGCCTCCGCATCCACCTGCTTCTGACGAACGCTCCGCAGCCGCCTACCCCGGCCGCCGGGCCGACGCCGCCCGCCACGCCCCCCGCCGACGGCGAGCCGCTGCCCCAGGCCGTGGCCGACGCCGCGCCCGGTGAGTTCGTGGTCCTGGCCGACGAGCACAACCCGGCGCAGATCATCGTGTGGCGCGACCGCCAGCACGCGGGCGTCATCGGCGACGAGACGGCCGCGAACCTCACACGCGGCGCGTTCACCGCCTGGTCGCCGACGGCGCAGCGGCGTGACGGGAACCTCGGGTTCTTCCCCACGAAGGAGGCGGCGGCCGACGCGGTCAAGGCCGCTGCGCAAGGTGGCGCAGCGGACCGCGCCGACGCGGAGTGTGACGCGTGGATCGCGGCGATCGACCGTTCGCTCTCCATCGGCGTCGGAGCGTCCCGCGCACCCGAGCAGCGCGTCATCGCGGAACTGCGCCACGGCGTGTGGCCGGACCCGTACGACGACGACAAGCGCGAGGACTGGTTGACGCTGACGGCCCCGCTCGTCGACTCCGACCCGTTCGAAAGGATCACGGCCGCCCACAACCGGGAGGCGTCGCACGCGGGTAACGCCATGCTCTGCGCCAACGGGTGGCGGGCACTCGGCGACTGGGAGTACTCCCCCCTCTCCAACACCTACCGGGCGCCCGCCGAGAAGATCGAGAACCCTGCCCAGCGCGAGGACATCCAGCCCGGCACGCTCGTCCGGGCGGTGATCGCGGGAACCCGCCCGGCCGTCACACAGGTGCGCGTCGACCGCCAGCCGTGGGGCGACGACCGCAACACCATCCTGAGCGACGGGCGCGGCATCGTCTCGGTGTACACCGCGAGCCTGGAGGTCATCGAGCGGCCCGCCGAAAGGCCGCAGCCGACGCCCGGCCTGGTGTGCGTCCACGGCACGCACACCGCCCCCGGGGCCGCCGGAGACCCGATCGCCGCCTGCCAGCAGTCCGGCGGCCGCGACACCTTCGGGGTGTTCAACGCCGAGGGCTGCACCTACGCAGACGACTGCGCCGTCGACGTCGCCAACGAAGCGGCGAAGCAGCACCAGGACGACGACACCACCTGGGGGCGGCTCTGCGACACGCACCCCGAAGAAACCGCCCACACCTGCCCCGAGTGCTTCGCCGACTGACCGGACAGACCCGGGCCGCCGCCGACGAACCCACGTCGGCGGCGGCCCGCACGCGCGCCCGCCCGGCCTCCACCCGAAATCATGCGCCGCCGCCGGCCGATCATCATAAGGATTCCCCGTGCGGGTGAACTCCCTTCATAAGCTGCCCACTTGGCGCTCTGCCGCCGTTACGGAGATCACCACACGGTGATCTCCGAAAGGGACGCGATGCGCGTACACACGATGGGCACCCTGGCCGCGACGACGGCCGTACTGGCAGCACTCCTGACCCCCGGCGCGCACGCCGCCGCCGAACCCGCCGCGCAGGCGGCGAACCCGCACGGGGCACCCGGCGACATCCTGACCATGCCGGTGCAGGACCTCCTGAAGGCCCTCCCCGTCGCGGCCGAGGACCGCACCGGGTACACCCGGAGCGCCTTCCGCCACTGGATCGACGCCGACAAGAACGGCTGCAACACCCGCGCGGAAGTCCTCCTCCAGGAGGCGTTCCTCCCGCCGCAGATGGGCGCAAAGTGCCAGCTCACCGGGGGTGAGTGGTACTCCAGTTACGACAATGCCTACATCGGTGACGCGCGGAAACTCGACGTTGACCACCTGGTCCCGCTCGCCGAGGCATTCGACTCCGGAGCCTCGGCCTGGACGGCCGCCGAGCGGCAGGCGTACGCCAACGACCTCGACGACCCCCGCGCCCTGATCGCCGTCTCCGCGACCACCAACCGAGCCAAGGGCGACAAAGACCCGGCCCACTGGATGCCCCCGGCCGAGAGCACGCATTGCGAATACTTTCGCCACTGGGTCGCGGTGAAACTCCGCTGGGGGCTCTCCGTCGACGCCGACGAGGCGCACGCGCTCGCACAGACCGGCGCCACCTGTTCCAACCCCCCGGTACGGGTCACGCTCGCCCGCTAAGGCCCCGGCATGACGGACGTCCCCACCGCCTCCGAGGCAGTGGGGACGTCGTCGTACGGCGGCCGTGCTCATCCAGGGCCCTACGGGGCGGGGCAGGCCATGGAGCCGTGGAGATACTTCGATTCGCTGCTCTTGTCAGGGAGCCAGCGGTCTTCGATGACCACCCGGACCTTGGGGCGCTTCGTCCACCGCGAGAAGGACACGCGCCTCTCGCCCCCGTGCGAGTCCCTGCACACCCTTCGGATCTCGCTCGTCCCCCCGGTCATCCCGGACGTCACCGACTCCAGACGAGCACACCCCTTGTTGACCACAATCAGCGCTCCCTTGAGCCGGAACCCTCCCTTCTCCCGCCGCACATTCACCAGCGCATTCGCTTGCGCCCCTTGCGAGTTCTCCACCAGCAGGGAAATCGGCTCCGGCCCGTCAGTCCCCAGGCAATCAGCCGCATCCGCCGACAGGGGAGCCAGCACAGCCGCTGCTGCCACTACACCGATGATCATTCGTCTCATGACCGCCCAACGCCCCCCGCCCGCCCGCCGGTACGGGCCGCCCCTCACCGTCACCCTGACGAGTCCGCCCCACCAGCCGGGGCCTCTCCGCCGCCGTCCGCCAGGCCCCCCGCGCACACGTCGCACGCCTCGGCCTCCGGGTCCAGCCGCAGCAGCTTCACCGCCTCCTCCGCATCCAGGACACCCCCGGTCCGCCCGTGGATCGCCCAGCACCCCGGCTCATGCACCCGCAGCCCCCGACCGAGCGGCACCACCTCCACCACCCACCCACCACCCGCCTCCCCACCCGCAGACACCGCGCCCTCACCGCCGCCCCCAGCGCCCCCGGAGGATTCCGCCTCCCGGACCGGAGCGGGAGGCGGGGTGCGCTCGGGGTGGCGTACAGACCGCAGCACCGGAACCCCGTCATACACCGCCCCCCGGACACGGCGCAGACGGCCGCTCGGAGCGTCCATCTCCAGGACCTGCACCTCGACATCGTCGCGGCCGGTACGGGCCGTACTGCCCCAGACCTCCACACCCACCCGGGCCACCCACCGGCCCTGATCAGTCTGCCGCCACCGGATCAGCCGCCCCCGCACCACCCCCGTGCCGCCCGGGAGCTCCACCTCCACCGCAGGCAGCAGCACCGGACCCGACGGTGTCCCGGCCCCGCCGCCCCGGCCCCGCCGTCCCCGGGAGTCCCGCCGATCCGACATCCCCCCAGAATCAGACATGCGTTCGATTAGGGCAAATGGATCACCCTCCGGACGGCGCGGCTGCACACGGCCTTCGCCGCAGAGAAAGGGCCCGTGCCGACCGGCACGGGCCCTCTGCGTATGTGGTCGAACCTGCGGTACGGCAGCAGCCCATGGTGAGCACAGAGTCAGTGATCACATGTCAGTTTCGGTGCCTAGTGGGGATTGCTGGGTTGACGGCCGATAGTCTGCGGGGCATGTGGATTGCGATTCTCAGCCCCAGGTCAACGGGCAAAACGACGATTGCATGGTGGCTGATGCACGCGCTGCATGAGCTTGGGTACGACGTGACCGGCTTCGACGCCGACGAGTCCGAGCAGCTCTACCGGTGGGCGCAGGCCCGCCCGGACGCGGAGGAGCGGCCCGGCCTCACCGTGCACCGCATCGCGAACGGCCGCTTCCACGAGGAGGCCCCGCCGAAGTTGCCCGCCGGGAGCATCGGTGTCGTGGACTGCGGGCACCTCGAAAACCACCAGGGCATCGGCCGCAGCGTGCTGCGCGTGGCCGATCTGGTGCTAGTCGCCTGCGCTACGACGAACTCCGACGTCGAGCGGATGGATGAACTCCCCATGGACTTCTTCATCAAGCAGGCGAGCGCGAAGCGGCCGGACAAGACTCCTCCGCCGCACCCGGTGCTCCTGTGCCGGAACACCCCTAGCGCCACCAAGATGCGGGACAGCATCCGGCAGACGCTGACCGAGGAGACCGACGACGGCGAAGAGGGTTGGGACGTCCTGAATACGGTGATTCCCGCCGTGCAGATGTACGCCAACACCGGCGAGGGGGTGGCGGTTCACGCCAAGGGTTCTGACTTCGAGGACCTGGTGCACGAACTCGAATCGCGCGGGTGGGTGGGCAAGTGAGCAGCAAGCAGCCCACTGCGGCCGAACTGCGCGCGGCGCGCAAGCGCCGGAGGCAGGAACAGGTCAGCTCACCGGAGGAGACGCAGGGAGGGAAGGGGGAGGGGCAGGAGATCGCGCAGGGGCGCGCTGAGGCCATGATGACGCTCGCCGATCTCCCGGAGGCGGTGGATGCTCCGGAGGACCTGACTGGCCCCCTCAGCGAGGTCGAAGCGGAGCGGTGGGAGACGTGTAAGCGCGGCCTCCGGCAGTTCCGGGATGCCTGGCACGTGGCTGCTCTCTCGGTGGATATCGCGCTGCGGGGGAAGCTGTGGCGTGCGGAGTACGACACTGCCGCCGAGTTCCTGGCGGCCGAAGCGAAGATGTCGACGTCCAATGCGTACCGGCAGATCGCGGGGGCGGGCATCGCTGCCATTCTCGCAGGTCAAACAACATTCGAACTTGAATCGAACGAAGTGTCCCGCATGCGGGACACGACTGTGGGCAGTACCCCGGAAGCGCCCGCCGTCACGTCGGAGGCTGCGGACGCTCCCCCTCCCATGATCATCTCGCAGCGCGCAGCAGAGGCGCTTGGGCCGGTCCGGGAGACGTTCGATCAGGAGACCGCTGCCGCCGTGTACCGGGCCGTGGCAGAGGTGCAGGGGACCGACACGGTCAGCGGCAAGGTGATCAAGGGAATCGTCCTCCAGCTCCCCCGCGAGGTGGACCGGGACGCACTGCTGGATCACGCCCGGAAGCTCGCACAGCCCCAGGAGGAGCCGCCCGCTCCAGCCCCGGCCCGGGACTCCGATCCTGTGAAGGCTTTCAGGGAGTACGTCGTCACGGTCCGGCGATTCGCTCAGGCCGTGGACGGCATGGCTGCCGCTCACGCTGCCGCCGCGCAGGCCGACCCGGAGGCCACGCGGAAGATGGTCGACACGATGGGACGGCACATGAAGACGGCGACCAAGCACTTTCCGGACGTGTAGGGCTCCGTGCATGCTCCGGGGTGCCATCGGCGAGTACGTGGCAACCCCGGGGCATGCGTGCATTCGTCCGTGGGACATAGGTCGCGCCAGCCCCTCTCAGGCGCTCGGGGCACGGCACCGTGATCACATGCATTCCCGATACCTTCCTGCCTTCCTGGCCGTCGCTGCCCTGCCCCTGCTCTGCGTCGGCGCAGTGGGGTGCGTAGCGGTTCCTCCTGCGTCGCCCCGGGCCCCCCTCACGGTCGAAAGGCCGCAGCTCGTCCGTGCGGTCCCGGCGTGGCCGGATCCGGTGGAGCCCTCCGCCGTCTCCACGTTGGAGCCCGCGGGGACTCCCCCGCGAGTAACTCCGCCTCCCGCAGGCCGCGTTGGTACCGTCCGGCCGGTACCGGTGCGCAATGAGGGCCAGGACCCAGCTCCGCGTCGACGGGCCGCCTCCCTGCCCCGGGCCTCGCAGGATCGGGCCCGTGTTCCTCGGAAAGCGGCGCCGCGACGTCAGGCCCGCCGGTCAAAGCCAGCAGCGCCCGCATCTCCGAGTCGGCGTCGTACGACTTACGATCCGGGCATTGTCTGTTCCTGGGCTCAGGGCGTCACGGACCCGGCCACGGTCGCCGCGTGCCGCACGCAGTACGGCCGGTAGCTCACTGAGAGGCGAGTTCCAGGACGCTGCGCGCCCGGTCGTCGTGCCCCAGCGATTCGAGGACGTCGACTAGGCGGCTGGCGTCCTCGCGGGCCGTTTCCGGGTCGGCCGGGAGCAGCAGGGTGCGCCACACGACATAGGCGTTGAGCGCGGCGCGTTGTGTGTCCTCGGGCGGAGCGCCTGCGGCATGCCGCAGGCGTGCGGTACGGATCAGGAGATCGGTTGCCTCCACCGGGTCGGCGGCGGCCTGATGGAGGGCGTGCCACGACCAGCAGGTGAGCATCTGTACCGCGTGGGGGTGGGCGGGGCCCCGGGCGGTCGTGAGGTCCTGGTAGAGCCTCTGGGCAAGGGCGGCTGCGGTGGCGTGGTCGCCCGCGCGGGCGGCGGCGGTGAGCCGCTGGCCAGCCTCCCGGTGCGCGCCGTCGAGGGGGGCGTGCCAGTCGTCGGGGGCCGCGTCGGCGGGCGGGGCTGTGACGGGTGCCGGGCTGGGGGCGGGCAGGGTGGTCACCGCTCCGCCGGGGGTCATGGTCATGTGCCAGGTGGCGTCTGGGTCGTATGCGGTGATGGTGAGGGTGCGGCCCTCCGCTGCGGCGCGGGTGTGCAGGAGGGCGAGCGCGGCATGGCGGCGTGCGTCGGTGTCGGCTCCGGTCAGGGGGGTGCCGTCGAGGTCACCTCCTGTGCGGGTCAGGGTGATCACGTGAGCGGGCCGTGTGCTCTCTGTCGTGGTCGGCTGCGTTTTCTTCCTCTTGGTGCGCATCATGATCCTTCCGGGAAGTGTGGCGGGGCCCACCCGAGATAGCGGGCTCCCCAGCGCTTTTCGATGGATGCGGCCGGGACGACGTCGATGTATCCGGGCCTGACGATGTCGTTGCTGGCTAGCTGGCCGTCGCCGAGGTAGACGGCGACGTGGCCCGCCCTGGAGCCCGTGTCCCAGTACATGAGGGCCCCGGGCGGCACGTCGCGGCTCTTGTCGTGGCGCATCGCGGCGGGCATTTTGCGGTAGTGGTCGATGGCGTACGGGACGCCGCTGACGTGCCAGCCGTGGACGATCGCAACGAACGCCAGGCAGCGCCGGTACCAGACGCCTCTCCCGCTGGCGGCTTCCTGGCGGGCCCAGGCGATGGCGTCGGCGGTGGAGCGCGGGTTGCGCACGTCGTCTGGCCATCCGGCGGCCGCGTCGTGGAACGGTGCTCCCGGGGCTCCGGAGTCCCGGCCGCACTCGTCAGTGAAGGGGGCGGCGGAGCCCTGATCGTCGTCGGGCCGGGCCGCGCCGGTACCGGCGCGGCCGAGATCGATTCCGGCCTGGTGGGCGATCTGGGTGGCGGTGAGGCGCTGCCCGGCGTAGAGCTCCGGGTGGGCGGAGTGCTGCACGGCTTGTGCCGCGTCCCCGGGCGGCATGGTCTCCCATCCGGGAATGTCTGTGAGGCCCGGCGGTCGGCCGGGGTTGCTGCCGTAGAAGAGTCGGCTGGAGCGGCGGGGGTTGAGGAGTTCGGCCCGTGTCCCCCACCCCTGGGAAGGGCGCTGCTGGAAGAGGCCGACCGAATCGGCATGGCCGTGGGGGACGTTGCGCAGACCGCTCTCCTGAAGGCCCGTCATAAGGCCGATCAGCGTTGCCTGGCCGGAGAGTCCGCGCCCCTTCGCGACAGAGTCGATGATCTTCGCGTTGTCGGTCTGTGCCGTCAGGGCGAATTCCGGGGGTGCGTCGGCGTCGGCGTCCAGCTCGGGAAGTCCGGGCGGGGCGCACTCCGCGCCGCGTGCCTTGTCCTGTAGCTCGTGGACGGCTCCGCCCGCGAGGGGGAGCGCGACAGCGGCGAGGAAGAGGAGCACGGAGGGGACGGCAACCGCTGCGGCGATCTTCGCTTTTGCCGGGAGGAGCGCGGCGCGAACGGCGACGCGGGCAGCGTCGCGGCCCTCGGTCACAGGCCCAGCAGCCGCGACACCCGCCACCCGGCGGCAGTCTGGATGATCTCCGCCTGGACGGTGTGGGTCTCGGTGTAGCGGGCGTAGGCGTCGACGTCGGTCACGGTGGCGACGGTGCGCCAGACCCGCATGTCGGGGACGTCCGGCGGCAGGTCGCTCCCGGCGGGGCTGACACGGACGTGGGTGACGGCGCTGATCCCGCCCCGGCTCACCAGCCGCCCCCATGCCGGGTCTTGGTGCTGGCGCAGGTTCCTGGTCAGGGCGGTGGTGGCCCACGGGGCGGCGCGCCGGACGGCGGCGGTGTGGTCGCGGTCGGGTACCGGGTCACGGGTCCAGTAGGCGCGGGCCCACGCCTCCGCCACGTCCTCGGGTGCCTGGCGGGCGGGCGGGGCGGGGGCGGGCGGTGGTGCGGGGGCGGGTGGAGCGCTGGAGGGGGCGGTGGGGTGTGCGGCGTCATGGTCGGCGGAGGGGTCCGGGGAGAGGACGTGACGGGCGACCAGGCCGACGGCCAAGAGGAGGAGCACGACCAGGAGGAGGCCGAGGGGGGTCACGGGCTCGCGCCGGGCGGCGGCCGTCCGGGCGGTGATGCCGTGAACCAGTGAGGCGCCCCGGTCCCTTCGGTCCCTGCGGCGCTCTCGTCGGCGCGGTGTGGGGGCGTCGTCGGCGGGAAGGGAGTCCAGCAGCTCCCGCCAGTTCTCGGGTGGGCGGTCCGGCGGGGGCTGCTGCGGCATCGGGCTTCCTCGGTCTACGCGGGCGGGGGCATACGGCGGGCACGCGGTCGCGGTGGTGGGGGCTGGCGTACCGGCGGGATGGGGAGTGCCAGTTGCTGGCCCTGGGGCCGTCGGCGGCCGGATGGCAGCGGGGGCGGAGGCTGCGTTCTGGGCCGTGCGGTCCGGCCCGGCCGCCTGAGGCTGACCGGGGGCACGGGTACCAGCTCGGGCGGCGAGATGGCCGCTCCTCCTGCGGGTGTCGGCCCGGCCGGGTCCAGTGCGCGGGGCCCGCTGCGGGCGGTGCGGGCAGGGGCTGGGGCCGGGGCCGGGTAGGGGGCCGCGCTCCCCGGTAGGGCTGCTCCGCCACTGCGCGGTGCGGAGCCGGTGCCGCCCGCTGACGGTGCCCCCGCCCCTGCCCCTGTGGTGCTGCGCGGTGACGGGGTGCGAGAGGCCGGAACGGTGGAGGGTCCGGTGCCGCCGGTGGGCCGAGGCCCGGGGGGCGCGGGGGTGGGACGGGTCGGCGGGCGCCCCGGCGCCCCACCTCCACCTCCCCCGCTTCCGCTTCCGTTTCCGGTGCTGCTGGTCTGGGGGGTGGGGCGAGGCCGGGAGAGTGCGGCTCCGGCACGGCTGGCCTGCCGGGTCAGCATCATCCCGAGCATGGCTCCGGCTCCGCCGGGCAGGCCGCCGGTCCCTCCTCCGCCGCCGATGATGGATTGCAGCATGCCCCGGTAGGTGTACGCGCTGACGGCCGCCACGAGGGACAGACAGGCGGAGGGGGCCCAGCCCAGCTCCCCCATGCGGCTGCTGATCACAACCTGAATGATCATGGTGCAGCCGAATACCAGCGTGGCCAGGGCCGACTGAAGGATCGTCCCGACCAGCTTGTCAGCCCACGCGACGCCCCATTGCCGGGGGCGTCCGGGGATGCACCACAGCGCCGCGATCACTGCTCCGACCACCAGGAGGAACAGGGCCGTGAACAGGGCGCGCAGGCTGGCGAACAACAGGGTCAGGAGCAGCCCGACGAACGCGATCGCGACCAGGACGGCGGGCAGCAGGATCGAGGCGCGCCGGAACGGGCGGTGTCCTTCGCGCCACGCGGCGGACTCCTCTCCCACGGTTTCCGCCGTGACCTCCTCCTGGAGGTACTCCTTACGCTTCTCCTTGTCGGAGCCCGCGTCCAGGACAGGCCGCGCGAAACGGCGGCACGCCTCCATCGAGCCGAACTCCGCCAAGCACCACGGGGTCGCCGCGTAGGTCCTCCAGGTCGCGTCCGTCGCGGTGCGGATCATGTCCTCGCGGGCGGGCCCGGGGTAGGCCGGTGAGTGCGCCATCTTGAACGGCTGGGCTTCGATGCCCTTGCCGCCGCCGAGTCCGGCCCCGGTGGCCGACAGTGCCAGCTCCGCGCCCATGGTCCGGCCGCCGTCGACGGCATCCACCCACATCTGTGGTGTCTGCCAGAGCGTCATGGCCACCACCGCCGAAAGGATCACCCACGCGAAATCGCGGTACCCCCGGTTCTGCACGAGGGCGGTGAAAGCGGCGATAGCAAGTGCGGCCGGGAACAGGCCGATCATCACTGCCTCACCGGTGCCGCCGATCGCGGCCGTGAGCGGCTCTTGCACCCCCGGCAGCTCCACCAGTCCGAATGCCCAGGTGACCATGCCGACGCCCGCGCCGACCACGACGACCAGCAGCACCATCAGCAGATCCGGGATGACGTGAAAGAGCGGGTCGAACACGTCGGTACTGCCGTAGTCGGTGTCCAGACTCCAGACCCAGTCACTGGGCGAGTAGGTCTCCAGCATCGTGCCGCGCCCGGCGCCCGGGGTGTCGGTCGACGGCCAGAGGTCGCCGATGCCCACGGGGTCGATGGTGTCCGCGCATGCGGTGCCCGCGATGACCACGGTGATTGCGGCGGCGAGCAGCGTCACCAGTCGACGGCGCGTCATCGCGGCCCTCCTGCCAGGGCGGCAGCGGCCGGGAAGGGGACGGTGAGATCCGTGTCGGACACGTCGGCCCGCTGGTCGACGCGCCACTGGCCGACCTCGGGCACCAGGCGCAGCGCGGTGCGCACGGTGCGCTGCGGGCGGCCGGGCCACTGCGAGGTATGGGTGAGCAGGACGGCCCATCCGGAGGCGTGCCGGGAGGTGCCGGGTACCGGAACGGTGGGGCGGCCGGGGTCCGGGCGCACGGGTCCGGTGCGGGGGCGGGTGTCGGGGCGGGTGGGGGTGGGGCGGGGTGAGGAGTACACGGTGCGGCCGTCCGCGTAGATGAGGAGCGGCACCCGGGAGGGTGTGGGCTCCGGGTCGGCGCGCGGGGTGGCGGTGGGGGTCAGGTGCCGGGTGTGGCAGTCCGCCAGGCGGGGCGCTGAGGTGAGCGCACACGCGGTCGTCCAGTCTCCGGCGAGTGCCGCAGCGAGGTAGCGCGCGGCCGTGTTCTCGGCGGCCGCGGTGGGGTTCTCGTGACGGGTTGCGGCGTCATCGGTGCTGGTCAGGGCAGGGGTGCAGCCGGTGAGCGCGAGCACCAGGACGACGGCGGCAAGTCGGCGGGGGCGGGTCACCGGGCGCCCTCCGGAACGGTCGCGGCGGCCTGCGCGTAGAGCTTCGCCGCCGCCTTCGGGGAGGTGTCGAGCAGCTCCAGGACCTCCATGGTGGGGAGGTCCCACTGCATGGTGGCCGCCCTGGAACGCCAGTCGCGCATGATGCAGTACCCGCGCCGGATGCCCCCGTCGGGCTCCACGCTCAGGGAGCGGATCAGATCGCGGCTGCGCTGCCCCGGCGGCAGTCCGAGCAGCTCGGCGAGCGCATTGGCCTGCGGTGCGCTGGTCAGCTGGAATCCAAAGACCGTGGACAACTGTTCCACCACGCCGGGCATGGCCGCGAGGGTCTCCGCATCCTGGGAGTCGAGTGCGAGGTGCGTTCCAAGGGCGCGGCCCACACGGGCGATCCATTGCAAAAAATGCCGACCTTCGGGGGTGCTGGTCAGCACGTGCACTTCGGGGATGCCCACGACTTTGGGCATGCCGCGCAGGTCGCGGCGGCCGGTGGTGATCACCCCATAGGCGAGCATGCTGTGCATGAGGCCGACCGACAGGCGTTGGCTGCTGGTCCAGCCGGAGCGGTCGTCATCCGGCGACGGCAGGCTGAGCCCCGGCATCTGCACGACCCACTGACCCGGCGCAGCCGAGAGCGGCAGCGTCTCCCCTTCACTGGGGGGACGTCCCATGACCGGCGCCCCCAAGGGGGTCTGCGCCAGTTCATACAGGGCTTCCCCGGTGCGGCGGGCCAGACTGTCCGTCGACTTCCGCAGCCAGTCGATGACGTGCCACGTCCCCAAGTCCCCTGCGTCCATGACCGCGTTGACGGCCTGTTGCACGCAGGTCTCCGCCCCTTCCTGGCGGAGGTGCGGCGGCATGATGATGCTGAGCTGGGCTGGCACTTCGGAGCGGGCCTCGTCGCGGCCGGAGGCGGCGAGCAGCTGCATCAGATCCACCGCGCCGGGCATCGCCCGGTCCGTCTCCAGCAGCCGCGCGGGCACCCCGTAGCGGGCCGACGCCGCTACCAGACCCCCAAGATCCCCCTTGAAATCCAGGGCCAGCGCCCACGCTCCGCTCAGGGTGGCGTCCAGGAGGCCGCCCATCATCGCCGTGGTCTTGCCCCTGCCGGATCGCCCCAGGTAGGCGGTCGTCGTGGCGTCGCCCCGGTCGGCTCCGGCGATCAGGGAGTGACGCACCAGGCCCGGGGTGGAGCCGGTCAGATAGCCGATGACAGGGCCCATGTCGTCACCGACCGCCGCACCGCCCCACCACCAAGTCCCGGCCATGGCCACGGTGTCCCGCTTATGGCCCAGGTCCGGGACCCGCAGGCGGTCGCCCGCCCACGTCTCCAGCCACAGCTCCCGTTGCTCCTCGTCCGCGACCCGCAGGTCCAGGCCGACCGCCCCGTAGTAGGTGATGACGGCGTCGGTACGGGCGCGCAGGTCCTCCAGCCCCTCCGTACTGGTGACCACGATCCGGGCATATTCCTCGACGAGAGAGGACTCGTCGCGCTCCAGGTCGCGCACGAGGTTCTCCATCGTGGTCTCCGTCTCCTCGACGGCGAGACCCGGGTCTTCTGCGGACCCCCCCTCGGAGGCGCTTCTGCGCTGCTCCTTCGCGCGGCGGCGGACGGCATCCGCCTGGTCCTTGGCCTCCCGCCTCGGGAGCACCCGCAGCCGCACCGACGCCTCCGGAGAGACCGGGGCCAGCAGCTGCGCGGGGTCCTCAACAGCACCGTCGTCCCGGGCATAGACGATCTCGGAGAGGGCACGCAGCCACTCACCCGGCCCCGGCACGCGCATGCGCTCGGGGTAGTCGGTGACGGTCAGGACCGACACCCAGGCGGCCGTTGTCCCGTCGGTGCCGACCAGCCGCAGGTGATCGGGGTACGGGAGGGCGCGCCCCCGGGTGAGGGCGGCGAGTGAGGCTCCGGTGATCACGTTCCGGCTGGAGGTCGGCGGCAGCGCGGCACGGTGCTGCTCCCGGGCGATCATCCACGCCAGGAGATCCACCGGGGCGGTACGGCACCGCCAGGGCGACGCCTCCAGCCGTCGGCCCAGACGGCGGGCCTGCGCGTGCCAGTCGGCCAGCTCCCGCGCGCCGACCCCGCCGGAGGCGACCCCGGCCAGTTCGGCGGCCCGCTGCGACGTAGCGGTGCTACGCCTGCCGAGACGTACGCCCATCAGTACGTGACGCACCGGCAGCGCGATCTGGTCCAGGCGCTCCACCCGGTGGGCGGTCCACTCCTGCCAGGCGCCTACGCAGTAGAGGTCATGGGCCTCCGCCTCGTAGTCCTGCGCGACCATCGGGGACCACAGCACGCGCAGGTGGACGTCCGCGCCCGCGAGGGTGGAGACCAGGGCGGCGGCCGCGCGGTCGGTGTCCGCGTCCTGCTCCTCCTCCGCCATCAGGTCGGAGTTCGTCGTCTGGACCTGGTACCAGGCCCAGCAGGAGTCATCGGTGAGGACCAGACCGTCAGCGAGACCGGCGTACCGGGGCGGCGGGGCCGCCCGGTCGCCGGAGACGCCCACCAGGGAGGCAAGCCGCTCGATGATCGTCACGCCGGGCGCTCCTTCGTCTTCGTCCGGCGCGCGGCGGCCCGGTACAGGTGGTCAGGTCCGTACAGGCGGCACCGCGCATCGAGGAGGACGGGCGGGGCGCAGGCGGGCAGGGCGTCCGTGTCGTCCTCGGGTCCGAGCAGCCGGTCGGCGAGCGGGGTGCGCGCGAGGCGTTCGGCGCGGTGTCCCCACCGGGCCCGCCGGGTGATCCATTCGGAGCGGTGGGCAGTGGCCCGGCCGCCGCAGATCACCGGCCGGTGCCCCCACACCTGATAGCGGGCAGCGATCACCCATTCCGCGATCATCCACCGGCGGTCATACCGGCTGCTGGGGTGCGTGCCCACAACCGTGATGAAAATCGGGGGCAGCGTATAGACACCCAGCAGGCCAAGACTCGGCATCCCGAAAAGTGTCAGACACCCGCCCGTCCACACCACAAAGAGCAGCATTCCGAGGAGCAGCGCCCGCCGGGAAATACCCTCCCCCAAGTCCATTCCCAAAATTTCGTGCTGCCGGGTCTCTACATGGAAATGCCGCGTGTACGTCACCCCCTCACGCACTCGGCACCAACTGTGCAATTCCGGAGATCGCCGCTTTGGCCTGCTCGGGAAAATAGGTGAAGAACGCACAGAAGATAGCCCCGGCAATAAAGGTGGGCATCTTGTCGAATTTCTCCGCCATGAAAAGCCGAAACGCCCGGTACCCGCACAGGGCCATCAAAAGATTCCCCACAAGGATCAGTACGGCATCACGGAGCGCCACACCCGTTGGCGCTGCGGCGATTTCATAAAACATGGCGTGCCCTTTCTTGAATTCTTGTCACGGCCCGGTAAGACGGGCCACCTGCCAGCGGGACGCGGATTCGGCCGATACCCGCGTCAGCTGGACGCGATAGATCTGCGCGACCTCACCGCCGCCGATTCCCCAGGTCACGGCCGCCGTGCCCCACCGGCCGCTCTCCCGTCCGGTGCCTGCGTCGGCGGTCCACGACTGCATCCCGACCAGGCGCACCCCGGACGGCAGAGGCGGGACGACCGCACCCGGGGCGGTCACCGCAGCCGCGTCGCCGCGCGCCAGCGACCGGAAAAATGCGGCGACGGCTGCGGTGGTGGCCCGGCTGAACGCGGGGTCCGTCTCATGCGGGGCGGCAACAGGAGCCGACGGCGGCCCCGTGGGCAGGCCCACCAGGGCCGGAGCGCCGGTGACCACCACCCGCCCGCCCACCGCCGCCACCGGCACCTCCAGCGCCACCCAGCGGGGCGGGGCCTTGTCGGGGGTACGCACCCGGGCCTCCACCCGCACCCGGGCCCGCCCGCCGCCGACGGTCACCACCGGACCAGGCAGCACCGTCTCCACGGCCTGGACCCCCTGCCGGTTCCATCCGGCGGCGGGGTCCGTCCCGGCGGCCAGGAGCGGGGCGAGGGCCTGCGCGCGGGCCTCGGGGGCGGCCTGGTCCCACGTCAGATACGCGTACGCAGCACGGGCCGCGGTGGCCTGCGCCGCCGCCGCAGGGAACGTCTCGGCCGCTGCGGCGCCCGGCGCGGGGCGCACCGGTCCGGGGCCAGCCTCCCGGGGGAAGAGCACGCCTTTCAGCCCAGCGAACGCAAGGAGCCCGACCGTGCCCCACAGCACCCACCGGCCCACCCGCGCGAAACCGCCCGAGCGCTCGGGAATGGGCGTCCACCCCTGCGCGGCGGCTGCGGGCGCGGCTTTCGGCACGTGCCCGAGCTGCTCCCGGGCCGCCGCCTCATACGGATTGACCGGTTTCGTCTCGACGGTTTCCCGCCCGCTCCTCTGGATACGCACGCCCGCATAACGATCACCGGGCGGCACAGGTACGCCCGTACGGCGCAATACGCACGATCGGGGATAACCTCATCCCCCGCCCTATTTGCCACCGGCCGCATTCCAGCGGCCCACCCACTCCCGCAATTCCTCCTCGGTGTAACACGAGGTGCGCCCGTCGGTAATTCCCTCCGGGAATTCAATTCCACGCTTGGCACTGCGGGTGCGGTAGCGCTTGGCCGTCTCGTACCCCCACGGCAGGAGGCCCTCCTCGCACGCCTCCGCCAGGGAGTAGACGGCGGGCATCCCCTCCGCCTCGGCTGTCCCCTGAGCTGTCCCCTGGAGTGTCCCCTGTACTGCTGTCCCCTGCCCTGACCTGCCAGTTACCCCGGCTACCCCCACACCATGAGCCAAGGGGACAACGTCCGGGGGACCGTACTTGCCTCCGGGCAGATACGGAGGGACCGCGATGGAGGCGGCCGCCTCCAGGGCCTGCTCCGTGATCCACGGGGCCATCTCACCGGCGTCGTGCCAGGCAGGCGCGGGCGGGCACGCGTCGAGCAACTGGGAGACCTGCGGCGTGATGTAGCACGCCTGAAACTCGCGCACCCATAGCTGATTCGTTTCTTTCTTGACTTTCCCATCCGCGAAAACCCCTCTTCCCTTCACAGTGGTGTCATAGGGAATGGGCTGCACAGACGGGCCGTAGGCCACACCCCAGGAAACCCGGTCCTGATACCCCACCATGGCCCTCCAACCAATCTGCGCCCTTTCCATCGTGCCCCCGAAATAGCCGCCGGCGAACTGCTGTGTACCGACAACAACACGATGATCGGCAGACCGTCCCTGAAGGAAAGCCACGGCAAACCATTCCAGAAACGGGGGCGCACCCTTTCCCTTGATCACGTACCTCCACCAGATGTGAGCGAATTTGACGAGTGTCGGGAGTTCATCCACGACCAGAGTCCGGGGAATCAACAGGGCGCGAAGTGCAGGATCAGCGTCCTTACCTTTTGCCGTTTCGGCAGCCTGCATCGAGGCCATGAACTCAGCGAATGCCGTGATACAGGCCGAAACGGTTTTATGGATGCGCACTCCGCTTTTGCCGTCAGCTTCCGTCAAAGAGTTCTGCTTGGTATCCAGCACATCCACAATTCCGCCGTACTGGCGGGCATGAACGACCGCGATATACAGAATTGTCGACTTCCCCTGACCGGTCGCACCCGCCACTCCCCAGTGCGGCGTATCGGATTCGGTCTGAATGATGACGTCTGTTACCTCGCCGTCCTCCAGAGCCTTCCCCACGAACACCTCATGCCGGTTGCCCGTGGGCCGCCACGGAACGGACGTCGGGAGCTGCGCCGGAGGCGGCGCGGGCACCCGCGCCTCCCATTCCGCGTATGGGGCGCTGTCCGACCTGTGCCAGTGCACCACCCACTCCCCGGGCACCCGCGCGGCCACCGCAGCCTCCACCGCACGCACCGCCGCCTCCCCCCCTACCCACTCCACCGGCACCCGCAGGACGATCCGCGCACCGTCCGCCCGCAGGTCGACCGGCACCCGCAGCCATTCCTCCCGCACCGTCGACTCCGGGAGCCGCAGCAGCTCCCGCACCGCCGCCCACACCCCGGGCGCGTGCAGCTGCGCATCCGTCGGCGGGACCGGCCGCCACCACCGGAGCGCGGTAGGCCCCGTCAGTGCCGCCGCCAGGGCGACGACGACCAGGGCGGCCCCGACGCCGTACGAGACGGCCGGAGACCACCACCAGGCCGCCACAGCGGCCGGGAGCAGTACCCGCGCCGCCGACCGCGCCGCCCATGGCCACTGCCTCCACCGGGCCGCCCCCGCCGCCAGCCCGCGCAGCGTCCCGGCACCCACCCGCCACACCGTCAAGCCGTGCTGCTCCACCGGCCCCGGCCGCTCCGTGATCGTCGGGCGGTCGGGCCGGTGCTCGCGGTCGATGGGCTCTCCCGCCCGCCACCAGGAGGACGCCGACCGTGGCTCACCCGCCCGCAGATCCCGCCCGGTGACATACCGCCCCAGCGCTCCGACCCCCCGCCGTCGGCCCCCCGTCGGACGGGGAGCGTCGCCCTTGCCCGGGGTCTTCTTCCCTGCCTCCACCGCGACCAGGAGCAACAGCACGACTCCGAGCAGTGCCACCGCCGGGCCATTCGACCGCGCCCACTCCCATGCCTCCACCGGCTCCATTCCTCTCCCGGCCGCATCACAGAGTCCGGGGATTCCGGAACTACCGGAATGCCGGACTCTGCGACTCCGGGGATTCCGGAATCTGGGGCCCTACCGGGCCAACGCCCCACCGTTCGCGCAGAAACGGCCTTCCTGTAGGGCGAGTTGACGCAGCACCCGTTCGCGGCTCACGGCCCGGCGGTACCGTGGGAGTGGCCCCAAGGAAGGCAGGCACCCACCCATGAGCGCGCTCCCGCACGAACCGCCCTACCAGTCGGCCCGGCTGGCACCCGCCGACGGCCCGCAGACCCTCGCGGAGCTGCGCGCCGCGCTCGCCTCAGCCGCCCCCGCCGACCTGACCGCGTTCGATGCCCGGCTGTCCGCCGCACAGCTCGCGGAGGTCCCGGCGGTGATCGGCGAATACCGGGCCGTACTCGCACTGCGCACCCGCCCCGAAGTCGCCGCCGCCATCGCGGCGAGTCTGGCGGGCACCGCCCAGCTCCGCCCCGCCGCCGAGGTGTTCGGGAACGCCGAGGGCGCCGCGTGAGCGACCCCGCACCCTGGTCCGTCGACGTCCCCGAGCGCCTGCGCGAAGAGTTCGCGCAGCAGCTCGCCCCGGGCGAGCGCCGGGCCGTGCACGATCTCCTCGCACTCCTGGCGGCCGATCCCCGCATGGGAGCCGTCGAACCGGTCCCACTCTCGGTGGAGCTCCGCCGTGCGCTCACCGCCCCGGCCACCGACACCGGGCAGCGCGTCAGCATCCTGTACCGGGTACATGCCGACCGCCGCACCGTAGAAATCATCTACATCCTGACCGGCCCCTGACGCCCCCTCCCTGGCATGCCGAAGGCCCGCGCAGTGACGGCTGCGCGGGCCTTCGGGCCCGATATCCCAGGGGCGGCTGTCCGGGGTCGGGCGGGGATGTGGTCGTGGGGCCGTGCCGCTGCGGCCGATCATCCGCAGCGGCACGACGTGAGCACCCGCACAGATACCGATCAACTGGCTTGCTATGTACGGGAGTTGTGGGGCAGCCACCCCCGGCACGGCCGGGGCCGGTCGGGGGTGGCCGGGCCTCCCCGCTCCGGGGCGGGACACGGGGAGGCGTTCAGGGGGCGGGCGGCGGGTTCTGGTCAGTCCACGCCTGGTGGAGTTCGCGGACCTGCCGCCCGAGTGCCCGCGCGTGGTAGTGCGCGTCCATTGGGTCCCCGGCGTCATATCCGCCGGTCACCAGGTGTGCGCCGGACTCGATGGCGTGGTCGAATCGGGCCCGGCTACCGATGCGGACCCGGTCGGGGTCAACCACCTTGGCCAGGTGCCCGTACGCCTCGGTCAGGCCCGTGATGGTGGCGACGCTCTCCGCCAGCTCCGGTATGGCGCTGTCCCGGCCCAGCGCCCGGTTGACCAGACCCGTGACAGCCTCGGCATCGAACCCGGCCTGCGCGCCCGTCACCGGCCGGTCTCCGTGCGTCCCGGGCCCTGGGCGGGGTAGACCGCGAACGCGCCCTGCGCCTCCAGCCACCCGCGCAGTTGCCGCACCACTTCCGCAGTGTGGGCAATGTCGAATTCCCTCATGCACACCAAACCGCCCGCACGGCCGGACTCGATGAGTTCCACGGTGTGCGCCCACTGCGGGCGCATCACCATGTGCCGGTCGGGAGGGCAGACGTCACTCCTGATCGCTGCCACGCTGAGCCCTTGCGCGCGGGCGAACTCGGCGAGGCTCTCGGTGTTGGAGAGGCCCATCACGGCGGAGTCAGCCCGGGAGTAAAGGACTACGGGACGGCTGTGGTCGAAGCGTCCGACGATGAGCGGTTCGGTTTCTGCTCGCAGCTTCATGTGCCGCAGGATGCCGCCTCCCGGCATGATCAACACACAGTGGGAATGTGGACCGAAAGACGGCATATGCCACTACTGCTGGATCTCCATGTGCCGTACGAGGGAGGCCAGTCCCGCCGACCGAATCCCCGCCCCCGAGGTCACCATGTCGTCCACCAGGGTGCGGGCCATGGGGTGGGCGTAGACGTAGGCGGGAGCGTGCCGGGCGGCCGTGTGCAGCGTGGTGATCGCCTCATGCGTGCGCCCGAGGCGGTGCTCCGCGCGCGCTTTGTCGATCCGCCAATGGGTGACCCGCTCTCGCGAAGGGGTCACTCCGCGCGCCTCCACATCAAGGCCGGGCACGAAGCTCAGGCCCTTGTCCGGCTCGTCGATCTCCACCCCGGCCTCCACGGCGTGGACGGCGACCACCGGCACCCCGAACACCGTGTGCCAGCGCAGGTCCGCGTACCCGTCGGGGAGCTGGGTGCGCGCGACGGCGAGGGCAGCAGTGGAGTGCTGCCACGCCTCGACCTTCTTGTCCGACCGCGCCGCCGCGACGACTCTGCGCAGCAGCAGCGCACCGTGCAGCGCGACGGCGTCGTGCCCGCCCTCGGCGAGCAGCGGGTCCAGGTCCGCGAGGGCGGCGTCCGCGATGGCGTCGGCCGACCGTACGTCGCCCTGGTGCAGCATCGCCCCGCACCGGTCCCACGCGGTCGCAGCCTGAGACAGCGGGTCGCCGAGCTGCGTAGCGGCCCCGGCCGCGACCTCGGACGCCGTCCACGCAAGATCCGGATATCCCAGGACGTTCGCACTCTGGCGGGCATTGCGGGCCGCGTCCACGACCAGGGCCAGCGCACGCTCTCGCTCCGCGCCCTGGTACGACAGCAGCGCCGTGTTCAGCGCCTCCAGCAGCACCGGGAGCACGCGGGCGGCGTCCAGCAGCCGCGCCCCCTGCCGTGCCGCGTTCGTCTCCGCCGCCATCTGCTCCAGCTCTGCCCATCCGGCCGGGGGCGCGCTCGCACTGAGGCCGGGGTGCCCGCTCAGGATCAGCCCCGAGCGCCGCAGGACCGTCCGCAGCGCCGGAATGTGCGCCGTGGTCGATTCGCCCTGCCGCAGCCGGTACGGCTGCCCGAGCAGCCAGTTCACGTCGACGTCGCACACCTCTGCCACGGCGCAGATCAGCGAGACCTTGTCGAGCACCAGGCGGCCCGCCTCTACCTCCTGGACCCACCGCCCGCCCCGGCTCACCAGTCCGCCTAGCTGCTCCTGGCTGAGGTCTTGCCCGAGACGCGCGATGCGCACCCGTCGCCCGATGTGGTCCCGCCGCGCGTCGTGCATGCCCAACTCCGTTCAGTGCCAGCCTTGTTCAAACGGTACGCCCGCAGGAACTTCCCGTGTAAGGCAAGGCTCGTCCCGCCTGCTCCGTACATGCCTCCCACACTCCCGAAAGTCGCACTCACAGGCCCCCGGAATACCCCTCCAGGCAGCTTTGCGATACAACAAGAGGGCGGGGCCCGGGGCGATTGACGCGCCCCGGGCCCCGCTTCACGGTCGTACAGAGATCAGCCGGTGTACCCGGACTTGATCAGGTCGGCGGCGGCCTGGCGGCGCTCACCGGCAACCGTGCGGCCGACACCGAGCAGCTCGCCCACCTCCTCCAGAGAGACCCGCTCGCGCAGTGCGTCCACCGTGTCCGCAGTGGTGCCTCCGGCCGCGAGGATCAGCCGGGCCACCCGGCGCTCCGCCCGCTCCCGGGGGCTCAGCCGGGCGAGGTCCTCGGCCTCCTGCGCGGCCAGTTCGGCGCGCGCGGCCTCCGCCCGGTCCTCGGCCTCCTGTCGCCGCGCAGCCGCCCGCGCCGCCTCGAACTCGGCCTGCTCCGCCAGCAGCCGCGCCCGCTCCCGCTCATACGCGGCCTCGTTGTTGCGCCCCTCCGCCGCCGCCTTCTCCAGCCGCACCGCCTTCGCCGTGAGTTCCGCCGCCTCCGCCCGGTCGCGCGCCTCCGCCGCCAGGGCCGCCGCCTCAATGGCGCGCGCCTCCGCCGCCTCGGCGCTCTGCTCCGCCTCCGCGATCTCACGGGCGGCACGCTCCGCCTGACGGCGCGTCGCCTCCGCCGTGAGGACGGCCGACGTCGCCTCGGTCTCCGCCTCCGCCGCCGCGACCCGCTCCCGCGCCGCCGCCCGCACGGTAGCCTCCGCCTCGGCGGCACGGGCCTCCGCCGCCGCCGTCGTGGTCTCCGCCGCGATCGTGTGTTCCGCCGTCGTCACCGTGGCAGAGATCCGCATCCGTGCCACCGCGGCCTCCGCCACCCGGCGTTCCTCCGCCAAGCGGCGCTGCTCCTCCGCCGCCGCCACGGCCGCCGCCGCCTCACGCTTCGCCGCCTCTCGGGCGCGCTCCGCCTCCCGCTGCGCCTCGGGCAGCGCCAGCGCCTCCTCCACGCCGAGACCGTACGGCGCCATCTTGAAGGGCAGCATCGCCTCCGCACCCGCCTTCCGCTTCCAGCCCCGGCCGTGCTTGTGCGCCAGCCATGCCGCGTACACGGTCCGCTGCTGCTCCAGGGCGAGCGCCTCCTTGTAGGAGCCGATCTCCCAGAGCTTCATGCGCCGGAACAGACTCCAGCTCTTGAACGGGGACAGCAACCACCGGCGCAGGGGCACCCCGCCAGCAGCACCGAGCCGGACCTGTGCGGTACGGATGACCAGGTGGCGGGCCGCTTCGACCACCGCGATGAACAGCAGCGGCATCGCTGCGTGGTAGACCGCGCCCACCGGGTCCCCGGTGATCGACTGATCGCCGGACTTCGCGTTGAATGCGATCGTGCAGAGCGTCAACAGGTGCCCGATGTGCCTGAACAGGGGCTTGGGGCTGCGCCTCCAGGCCATGACCAGATCGATGCCGTACATGGCGATGATTCCGGCGTCGATACCGATCGGAGCGTAGGGGGCGACCGGCCCGAAGTGCTTTTCAACAGCCAGTTGATGCAGGGCGGAATACGACGCGGCGAAGCCGATTCCGGCGATGATCGCCGCGCAGAGAATCACCGCGATGGTCACGGCCCGCATCGCCCCACCGGCGCGGTCTTTCTCCTTCGGCGGAGCCTTCCGCAGGCTCACCGGAGCGGTCTCCTCGGCGGGCGGAGCCGGGACGGGGCTGACCGGAGCGCCGTTTCGGGCGGGGGTGGCAGTCGTCCGGTCCGGCGGAGCGGTGGGCCGGGCCACCGGAGCGGTGGGCCGGGCGGACGACACCGAAGGGGCGGTGTCCGGGGCCGGTGCGGGCCCGGGGAGGGTCTGCGGCTCAATCGTGGTGCTCAAGTTCTCTCCTTGCTGGTGTGGGCGGAACAGGGCCGGGCGACGGCGGAGGAGCTGCCGCCCGGCCGGACGGCATTCCGTCACGGTGGCGCTGCCCCCAGTTTCCCGGGGGTGCCTTCCGTGACGATCACTCAGGTGGGCTACGTGCGCGGCCGTGTCGGGGTCGACGGCGGCGGCGTGCCCGGCGGCGGCTCCTTACGGCCGTCCTGTTCATGCGGGATGGGACGCATCGGGAGCGGGGCTTTCGCCGTCACCGGCGGCCTCCCCGGTGGGCGTCGACGGCAGCGCAGTGCGCGTCGACGGCAGCGCAGTGCGCGGCGACGGCGTTAGCGGCGCTGCGGGCCGCGTCGGCGGCGGCCTGCGCGGCGGCCCGTGCCTGCGCGGCAGCTTGGCGGGCGGCCTCCATGTCGGCGGCGGCCTGGCGGCGGGCGGCGTCGCTCATCGGGTTCCCCCGATCACGGCCAGGACCAGGGCGACGGTGCGGGGCCGCTCGCTCTTGCAGACGGCGCAGATGTACATGTGGCCGCGCAGTTTCATGCTGCGGCCGTGGCAGTGCGGGGAGGTGTGACGACTCATCTCACTTACCGCCCTTCTTCAGCCAGCCGCCGCGCGACCCCTGGTAGTCCGTGCCGTACTTAGCCCGGTCCTCGGTCGTCGCCCGGTCGTCGAACCGCATGGACGTACGGACCAGCCCCGTGGGCTGGGTCTCCTCGCTCTGGGGCTGTGTCTTGCTCTTGCGGAATGCCATGATTGGCACCTGATCCCTTCGGGGTTCGGGCCCCGGGCGACCGCCTGACCTCCAAGAAAGTCGGTCGTCCGGGGGTTCTTTTTTGGTGCCGCGCCCTACTGACGGCCGGTACTGACGAGCTACTGGCGACGGCTACCGACGACGGGTCGTCAGTACGGCCGTAGCGCTCTGACCTGCACTCGTCTGTAGGGAGCGGGGTCTGTAGGCGGTCTACTGACGGGCGTCAGTAGCCGCGTAGCGGGTGTGCGGGGGACTCCCCAGGACCTCGACCAGGCCCTGATCGGTCCACGCCTTGAGCCACCCGCCGACGGTCGTCGGGGAGGCCCCGATCGCGTCGGCGACGGCGGCCCGCTTGATGCCCAACGGCCCGGCCTGGCGGATGACCTCCAGCGCCCGCGCCTTCGGGTCGGCGGCCTCGGGGGAGGGTGCCGCCGGAGTGGTGAGCCATCCTTCGACCACCGTCCAGTCCGCTACCGGAGTGGTCTCGCCCGCAACCGGAGCGGCGGCAGCCATCGGCGGAGCGGTCGGTGCCGGGGCCGGAGCGGGCGCGCCGGTCGGCGGAGCGGGGGCGCGGAGCGCGCGGACCATGTCCTGTACTTCGGCCATGTCGTCGCCGTCCAGCCACAGGGAGCGGACAGTGGAGTACCGGCCCTCGGTGAGTAGGAGGCCGATGCCGCGCTGCTGGGGGTCAAGCAGGTGGGCGGAGTAGCCCCTGCCCGCCGCGCCCTTGCCCAGGATGCCGTTGCTCTCGTCGGCCCCGGTGGCGTACATGCACCACCTCCAAGTGATGTTGCCGGTGATCTCCTTGGGCAGGATTGCCGCGCTGCTCAGTTGGGTCGACAGCACCAGCACGATGCCGAACGCAAGGCCGCGCGCGGCGAGGTCGGCGAGCGATTTGGTGATCTTCGCGCCGTGCTTGCGGTCGCCGGTGAACACGCCGACTTCATCGATGACGACGACTTCGAGTTCCAGGCCCTCGGTACCGACCAGGTCGGGACGCTCCGCGAGGGACTCGATGCCCTCGTCGGCGAGCCGGGCCGCGCGCTCGCCCAACTCCTCCACCAGTTCTTGCAGCCGGACTTTGAGTTGTTTGGCGCGCTTCTCGGGGTCGTAGATGTGACAGGTCGTCAGTCCGGCCCATCGGTGCTGTCCGGGGTGCTTGCCGTCCGCGAGTGTCAGCCGTACCCGGGAGTCAAGCAGGCATCCGGCAATGATGAGCCGCAGGGCGGCCCCCTTGCCGGAGCGAGAGGACCCTCCGAGCAACAGCGACACATCCCTCAGCCGGACGTACAGCAGTCGGCCCCACGCGTCAACGGCTACCGGGATGCCCTGCTCCCAGACGTCGACGTCCGCGAGCATCTCCGCCGTGCACAGCACCGGCTGTGCGAACGGGTCGACGGCGAACCCGCTGATCAGCATCGTCTTGTCATCCGCGCCGGGTACCCGCTCCACATGCAGCCGGGACCGGTCCAGCCCCAGCTCACCGCCAAGCCCCTTACGGGCGGCCACCACGTCGTCCACGATCGCCCCGGTGTCGTCGGGCAAGCGCACCACAGCCGCCCACCGCTCCGGCAGCACGTCCTCTTCCAGGACGCGCACGTGTGTCCCGCGCGGGATCACCCGGCACGCCGCGAGCCCCCTGGAAAGGGCCGTCACTAGGTCGACGGACGCGGGTACCGGCCCACCCAGCCCGGGAGCATCGCCCGGAGCGCCCGGCCCGGTGGGCGGAGCGCCCGGCACGGTCGCCGGAGCGGCTCCGGCGACCGGCGGAACGGTGCGTGTACCGGCCGGAGCACCCGCGAGGGTCGGCGACCCCGTCGGCGGAACGACCGCCGGGGTGGCAGCGATCAGGTCGGCCGGGACCGGACGCACCGTCAGCTCCAGCGGCTCCGGGCCCCGGGCCCACGCACTGACCACACCGAGGGCGGCGGCGGCCGGGGCCGCCCACCACGCCCCGCCCGCCACGGTCGCCGTACCGATCCCCGCCACCGGCACGGCGAGCAGCGTGCACCGGGCCGCCGCGACGCGCTGGCGGCGGTGGTGCACCTGGTCAGGGTCCAGCGTCGGCACCCGGAACTCCCCCAGCGCGGCCAGGGCAGCGGCACCGCGCTCGGCCTGCGACTCCGCCGCCTCTAGCTGGGCTTTGGCGGCCGGGGTCAAGCCGCCGTCCTCCTGCGCAATCCGCCGCAGCTTCGCGGCGCGGCTCAGGGCGCGGTTGATCTGGCGGTGGTGATCCTCGATGGCGTCCTGGTGTGCCTCGGCGCGGTCCTTCACGATCCGGCGCAGCAGCTCCTCGCTGCTGACGGTGTGACCGCCCGCCCAGTGGGCCAGGTACCGGGCCAGGTGACGGGCGCCGGAACGGGTCCGGCGGGCAGAGCGGCGCTTGCTCATCCGATCAGCACCTCCCCCAGCCACGACACCAGCGGGACACCGAGGGCGGACACCCATCCGCCGACCGCGACAGTGATCCCCCACGTCGCGCCCGTCAGACCGCCGCTGATCGCGAAGAGACGCTCTTCCCAGTTCTTCGCGAAGATCAGGTAGAGCACGAATCCGAGGAGCAGACAGAACGCAATCCAACTGCCGGAGTAGCCCAGTACCTCACCGGTGGAAAGCGGCATCGCACCGGCTCCGGACTGCCCCACAGCAACGTTCCCGACCTGCGCCCCAACCGCGTTGCCCGTGCCGGTGAAGCTGCCGCTGATCTTGCCGACCAGGCCGCCGGTGACAGCCGACGCGAGGATCAGCGTCACCGCCGACCCCGCCCACGGCACGAGGACCTTTTTCCGCTTCAACGCCTTGAAGCTGCGCCCCTTGGAGAAGTAGACCCACATCGCGGTCCCGGCCATGACCGTGAACCCAAACGCTGCTCCGGCGCGTGTGACGATGTGCGTGATCGTGATCAGATCCATCTCAGGCCCCCACGATCCACGAAGCGATCAGGTTCCGAGTCGGGGCCGCGAGCAGCGTCCCGCCGACGATGGCGACCAGGAGCGCGGCGCACGCCCACCGGCGGAACCCCCTACCGGCCGCGATGCCGACTCCGGCGACCACGGACGTCACAACCGCTACCGCGAAAGCGGCGTCCACCGAGACATCCCGGGCCATCGGACCGGCCACCCGCTCCGCCCACATGAACGCGGGCCACACCCCGACACCGACCACCGCGAGGGTGCGCACCGGGTGCACCGCGCGGACGGCGGCACGGACACGGTCCCAGTCGATCAGGTGGTCGTCCGACGGGTCCCGGTCCGGGATCGCGTTCACCGGCGGCACCGACCACACCGGCACCTCGTTGGCAGGGCGCTTGGGGCCAAACTCGGGGTCCTCCCACAACGCATCCAGCCAGTCCGAACCGCGCTCGGCGCGCTCCTCCTGGACGTGTTCGCCGGATACCTGCGAGGGCACCACAGCCAGGTAACCGCGCGCAGTCGGCCACCCCTTCGGCAGCGGGGAAACCCCGCCCGCGCTCACAGCGCACCCGCTTCGCGCTGCATCATCCACGCACGCACCCGCAGCTCGTCCGCACCGACGACCGCCACCGCGGCCTCCGACACCGACTCCACCAGCACCCTGCGGCACCGCGACGGCAGGACCGTCCGCGTTCGCACCGATGCGGAGCAACCGTCGCTCCGCCGAGGACGCCACCAGCGCCCCCACTCTGCAACCATCATCACGTCGGACCTTCCTCTGACCAGGGAGTTCTGACAGCGGCACCGGTGGTTGGACACCGGCACCGCCGCCCGGTCGGTGGTTGGACACCGGCCGGGCACCTGCCTTTCAGCAGGTCAGGCAACGTTTCAGCTCGCTTGGGAATGGGCCCCAGCGGCTTGACGCCTCTTCAAGGTAAACCACTAGCGCCCCACGGCGCTAGTACTAGCCCCTTTTCGGGGCGTGGCGTACTCTTGCAAGTGCATCACTGCACTTGTGGGGTGCAGTACGAGGTACAGAAGGGAGAGGGACATGCCCGAAACCGTCGGATACGCAGAAATCGCCGCGCACTACCGTCGGCTGATCCTTGACGGAACCCTCAGTCCGGGGGACACCCTGCCGTCAATGGCCCAGGTCCGCGAAGAGTTCGGCGTGGCTGTCACAACCGCCAATCGCGCCTATCGCGTCTTGAAGCACGAGGGCCTGACCCTGCCCAAGGCTGGCGTGGGGACGATCGTGGCGGGACCCGCGAGCCACAGCATCTCGGCCCGGGTGCGCCTGCACGAGTCCACGGGTAAGGCTCTGGATGCAGGGGAAACCTCGCGGATCTTGAATGTTGGAACGATCGGAGCTGATGAGCTGGTCGCTCCTCGCCTTGACGTACCCCCGGGAACGCCCGTTCACGTCAGGCAGCGTCTCGTCAGTCGGGGCGGCGCGCCGGTACATCTCAGCAGCTCCTACTACCCGAGCTACGTAATCGCGGTGACACCGGAGTTGACGGAGCCCGTATCCACCGGAGGGTCTCGGGAACTCGCTGCGGAACGACTCGGAGTCGCCCAAGGTCACGTACTGGAGGAGGTGACCTCGCGATTCGCAACTGACGCTGAAAAGACGGCACTTGGTCTGACTGCCCGCGATGTCATCGTCACCCAGGTAGTTCGGACTGTGCTGCTTACGGATGGGCGAGTGGTGGAGGTCGCAGTAAAGATCGCGGGAGGATCAACCATCCTGCGGTGGGCAACCACGCTTGCGACGCCGCAGGAGGCCGAGGGCGACGCCACCACCTAACGGTGGCGAGCCTTCCCCCTAGCACGCCCTACGATCTACGTACGCAGAGTGACAACCAAAAAACGACTGGCCCCGAGCCGGGGAATCCCAAGGACTGCAATCCGAGGGCCGGTATTCGGGGCCAGGCGTGACCAAGCACAGGTCTAGGTCCGAGTGTAAGGGAGCTTTTGGCTTCCGGCACAGGGACCCGGGCCGGGAATCGGTACAAATGGCGCAGCACGCCGAAGTTTTGCCGGATCACTGCACTCCCTGCATCCGGCTATTTTCCCAGCTCACAGCATGTTCGGAGGCCGGAAGTACGCCCCCGAAAATTGCGGAGTTGGCGGAGTCCGCCGGTCTCAAGACGCGAGCCGCGTACGTGCACCTGGCGCACTTGGTTGCGCACCGCCGGATTGAAGACGACCGACGGACCCCGGTCCAGAACGCCGCCGTCACCCCGGTACAGAACACACCGCGCGAGGAGATCATCACCCCTCTGGAGTGGGTGCTGACGGTGGCCACACGCGACAAGACGTGCCGCCGAATGCTGATCGTGGCAGCGCAGAATGCAGACCGGTCATGGTCTGGTCAGGTCGGGATTCCCGTGTTCGCCCAGTCAATCGGCCGCAGCGAATCCACCACGCGCGTGCACTACAAGCACCTCCAGGAGGACGGCCTGATCCGTATCCAGCGGAACCCGATCTACAACGCCGAAGGGGACCGCCGGGGCCGCTCGGCCGACACATACATCCTCAAGTCCGGTCTGGTCGGCGGCATGATGCCCCGACGCGGCACCTCGTACGACGAGGACTACGCGTACTACACGCTGTCGCTGGTCCCGTGGTGGCCGCAACAAATGTCCGAGCCCGACGAGCGCCGCGCGGTGAGGCTCCTGCGCCGCCTGATGGAAGACGGAGGGTGGCCGCAAGCGGTGCTGCTGAAGCGCCTCAACATCACGCCCTTCGGCCCGGTGCGGAGCGCGTACAACCTGCTGCGGTCCCGTCTGCCGGACCCGGACGAACCGTATGTACTGACGGCGCAGGAGGTTGTCACCGGTGTTTCGTCGGACGGCGGCCCGCTCCCTACGTGCCCGAATCCCGAGTGCCGGACACCGTATCCGCGTCACGTCTACGCAGCAGGAACTCCCTGCCCCCAGTGCGGAACGCCACGCGAGGCCACCGTGGTTGTCCCCCGGAAGATCTCACTCAGTGCACCGAAGTTCTAAGGTGCAGGGCGACTTGGGCACGGTGAGGGTCCGCCTGCGGGCGCTCGCCCGCTCCTGCGCGCATCTGCTCGCCCTGGTGGAGGAGCGGGAGGCGCGGAACACCCTGCGGCCGGGCTGCGCGAAGTCCCCCGGCCACCGATAGCCGCGCCCCGTCCCGGCGGCGGGGCGCACACAGCAGGGCCCGCCTCCGGAAGTGTTCGGAGGCGGGCCCTGCTGTCAGTCGGTCACCGGCGGGGAGGCTTCAACTGCCCTTCGCGGAACGGGACTTCGCGGCATCGCGTTCTTGGCGGGCCCGTTCAATCCACCCGGGGTGCTCGGCTTCCACCAGTTTGCGGAGATATTGCACGGCAATTCCCGCCCGGTGGGCTACGGCACTCAAGTGCCCGTAGGCGGTGGAGGTGACGGCCTCGGCGACGGCCGCGCGGAGGAGTGTGGCTTTCGCCTGGCCTGCTTCCTCTTCGGCTCGCTTCGCCTTCTCCCTGAGGGCTTCTAGCGATGTGGTGGTCATGGCCCGACGGTGACACACTTTGACCTCAGGTACAACTCAGACCCGCCGCCACCCCCAACCACCCAAAGTGACGCGACCCTGTCAAGTCCTGGTTTTCCGGCACCTTCAACGGCTGCGCGCCCGGCGAGGGCGTCGGCCTCGGCGGCGGGCCCCGTCCCCGGCCCTGGGCCGCCAGTCGCTGCCACCACCGCCACCGAACGGCTCCCCTGCGGACCGACTGCCGGGCGGGGCGCTGAAGGCCACCCCGTCGCATCGGGGGCACCGCGGGCTCGGCCTGATGGCTGGCTTCCTCCGCTGCTTCCGTCTGCGGCGCGATGGGCAGCTCCTCGACATCGGACGGCTCGGGGACGCTGTTCCCCACTCCGGTCACGTGGGCGCACGGGTCAGGCACCGGGGAGGGGGCCCCCTCCTCCGGGGCTGCGTACCCCGGAGGAGGGACGGGGCTCGGGTCCTCTGGCCCCGGGGCCGTGGTGCCTGGAGCGGACATCATGCCGTAGGGCACACGCACCTCTGACGCCCATTCCTTCCTTTCGTCGCTGCCCATCCAGGACCGCCCTGCCACGCTGGCGAGGCGAGCGGCGTACGCGTCCCGCTCGGAGGCGTGCACGGCGGTGGGCAGCATCAGGCAGAGCGCCAGTGCCTCCCGTCCCGCGTGGGAGGGCATCAGCACCGCCCACCGGCCATCTCCCGTACCGCGCACCTTCCCGCGCACGAGGAATCCGCCCGCGTAGAGCGCGCGCACGCGGTCCGCCTTGACCGGACGCGCACCACCAGCTCCCGTCAGCGCTACGAACTGCCGAGGCCCCAGCATCCGGAGCCGCCCCGACTCGGCAGCCTCTAGGACCCGGACGTGAGCCGTGGCCCATCCGAGGGCGGGCACGTAGTCCTGCGCCCGGTACCACTGGACGTAGTGACGCGTCCGGTCCCATGACCACTGCGCCGGAGCTCCGGACTCGTCATCGGCAGGCAGCCAGCACTCCTCGGTGCTCGGTGTCTCCACACCGGGCACGAAGCCCCCCTCTCCCTCCCACGTGTCCACCGCCTCGGGGTCGCTCACCACAACGGCGACACCGCCCGCTTCTAGCGTGCTCGCGTCAAGTCCCCGGGGCTGCGCCCGCATCTCGTCCTGCCGCACCGCCTCCCACTCCGCACGCTCGATGTCCGCACGCGTCCACCGCGCGTGCTCCTCCCACGCGAACAGCTCCGCCACCCGCCGCGCGTCCGCCTCGCATCCGTCCGCCAGCATCCGGGCACGGGAAGCGCAGTCCCGAGCACGCTGAGGGTCCGTCACCGGGGCCCCATCGAACGGGTCCCGGTGCGACGAAAGCTCAAGGTCGTACGCCACAGCAGATCGGCGGTCCAGCAGGCGCAGCGTCGCCCATGCCTCCGCCGCCTCCGCCTCAGGAAGCAGATCGACCGGGCGCGCCGCCCAAGCACTGCGCGTGTACCGCATCAGATCGCGCGCGATCGCGTACGCCTCCGATGCACGTCCCGCGTGCTGCTCCGCCTCCGCCGCCGCCTCGGCGCACTCCGCCGCACGCTGAATCGCCGCACGCTCGGCCGGACGCGCAGCCGCGCGCTGCTCCTCGGTATTCGCCTCGGCGTCCGCCACCCGTGCACGGCGCTCTGCCGCCTCCGTGACTGTCTCTGCCACCTCCACCACGGCATCCGCCGCCGCATCCGAGACACCCCAGTAGGCGCGCGCTGCGGCTACCTGCCGAGTGTCAGCCCCGAGGCTGAACAGCAGGCTGACCTCCTCCGTCACCAGGGTGTCAGCCTCCTCCGCCACGTCGGCCCATGCCTCAGCCTCGGTCGCCGCCGTCTCCGCCGCTTGCGCCGCCGCCTTCGCGTGCCGTACAGCCGCAGCCATGTCCCGCGAATGGAGGCAGATGAGATCGCACGCCGATTCTGCGGAGTACCGACCAGCAGGAGCGGTCTGTTCGAAAACGCTGAACTCGATCTTGGTTTCCGCGTATGCGTGCTCCGCAGCCTCAAGAGCCGCACCCGCTCCGGTGTGCGTCCGCTCCTCCACATCCGACCATTCCGCACCACACGCCCCCTCGGCGCGCGCCTCGTGTTCCGCCAGCTCCTCCGCCGCCATAGCAGCAGGCATCGACTCCGCATCGAAACGAGCAGTCAGGAACTCACTGAAAGCGGCGCGGTAAGCGTCCGTCCCCGGAGCGTGGGACCACATCAGCGCGTCCGCCTCAGCCACCCGCACATACGCACGCTCGCGCTCCCGCTCCGCAGCCTCGTCCGCACTCCACCGTGCAGCCTCCGCACGAGCCAGAGCAGCCGCAGCGCACTCCGCCGCCTCCCGTACGGCCTTGAGCCCCTTTTCAATCCTCCCGTGCGCCCTTGTTGCCTTGATCCGGAACACGTCCGCCGCCGCAGCCTCTTCGCGCTCGTACGCGTCCGTCTCAGGGTCCGGCGTGACGGTGGTGGTGTTCGTGTTCATGGCTGAATCCCTGTCAGTCGGCCGGTGCGCCCGGTCTGTTGTGATGGCTCCACCCTAGGAGGCTTTGATCTCAGATCACAGTTCAACTCACACTTCAGATCAAGGTTCACCCGCCGGTGTGCATTCAAGCGCCGGTTTTCGTGCACTCGATGCCCCATGCATGTATCGCTTGTGGATAACTAGGTATCAAATGGGCGCATTTCGCGTGGACACCGTGCACGGTGTGCACGAAAACCGGCGCTTGAATGCACGCCCCTGACCTGCGGAAACGTGATCCCCTGTGGAAAACGTGCACTCGCTATCCACAGGCTCAAAACGGCTCTGACCTGCGGTTTTATGGAATCCTGCACTGAGAGTGCACGAAAACCGGCGCTTCTCGTAGTAGTGCAGTTGGAGCGAGGAAGCGAAGCGGACTCGCGCCAGGGCGGAGCGCAGCGGCGCCCCGCATTCCGGCGCTTGCGCCGGAATGCGAATTGCGCTTGCGCAATTCGCCGTTCTGTGCTTCGGCTTGCCGAAGCACCTCTCCGCTTGGTTTGCCAGGCAAGAGGTGCTTCGAGCAAGCCGAAGCACAGAACGGCGAATTGCGCAAGCGCAATTCCGCCGATACAACACCAAGCGCCGGAATGCGAAACGCCGCTGCGCTCCGCCCTGGCGCAGTCCGCCTCCTCATCAACTGCGCTACTGCGAGAAGCTCGGTTTTCGTGCACTCTCGAACCGGGATCCATAAAACCGCAGGTCAGAGCCGTTTTGAGCTGTGGATAGCGCCAATGCGACCTCGCAGGGGATCACGTTTTCCGCAGGTCAAGGCGTGCATTCAAGCGCCGGTTTTTGTGCACACCGTGCGACATCACACCCGCGAAATGCGCCCATTTGATACCTAGTTATCCACAAGCGATACATGCATGGGGCATCGAGTGCTGAAACCGGCGCTTGAATCGCACCGGCTGGTGAACTGATCTGAGATTGAACTGTGATCGAGATCAAAGCCTCCTGAGGTCGTCACAACAGACCCGAGCGCGCCGGCCACGGTGACGCGAAATTCAGCCGGCAGGCCTGCGAAACCGCACGCCGAACGGACGAACGCGCCCGGCGCGAAGAGGCTGCGGCGGCGTGTTCCGGATCAAGCAGCGCAAGCGCGCGGAGGGCCATGCAGAGGCGGCAGGTGCGCTGCGTATACAGCCGTGCCTTCGCATTGGGTGCGGGCAGACGCCTGACCGTGGTCCCACGCTCGAGACGGGCTACCGCGCCGCTTTCGGTGGTTCTGACTGCTTCGTTTCGATGCGAGAGTCGTGCCTGCTGCCCATGGCGGCGAGCTGGCAGAACACGGGCGCGCGCCGAGGGGGCGTGTGGTACTGAAATGGTCGGATGT